>JAGVKR010000663.1 GCA_020050375.1 Planctomycetales bacterium | reverse complement strand
CCGCGTGGAGAAGGTGGGCGACCTGTTCGCACCGGCCCAGACGGACCTACAGGTGCTACCGCCCGTCTGAGAAGGGCGGGGTAGATCGACGATCGGAAGCGATCGATCCAAGCTCCCCGAATGAATGCCGACATCCAGAACCTTTACCAACGTCCGCCACGTGGAAGCTGGCGCTGTTTCAGCAGCCTTGAGCGCCCCGACGGCGCGCATTGCGCACGCTGCGGCTCCGACCTGGGCCATCCCATCGACGTCTGCCTCCGCTGCGAGCACCTGGTGGTATTTCACGGATCGGACACGGAGGGCTGCGGTCGCATCTTCGCCGCCGGCTGGTGCGAATGTCGCCGAAGCTTTGGACGCGAACGCGCGGACTACGTCCGCTACTGGTGAGTACGCGGGGGATCGACGATCTCAAACGATCTGATCATGCTGCCGCGCATGAGCGCGTCCGAGTTCACCACTCTCGATCGCATTCTCAAGCTGCACGAAGACGAGTTGATCGAAGAAACTCTCGCCGAGCTGCCGTCTTTCATCGTCGAACGCCAGCCGCGCGTCATGTTCGAGAACAACGGCGCGGCCCTCGGCCGCTGGCTCATGTTCGGCCGCCCGCCCAATGTCGACTCGCTCGAGCTTCGATCCCTGTCGTTCTACGTCCTCACTGAACGATTCGTCGATGGCGACGTGGCATAACGGTTACGAATTCGCGACTTCGAGCCGCGACTCGCGCAAGTCCGTTAGATCGGTGATTAGGATCGGGCCGCGTAACGTCACGAGGTCCAGGATGCTGTTCCCGTCCGACATCTCCTCGAACATCCCTACCGGCACATCCTCAAGTTCCGCGATTCGATTTTGATGCGCCGCCGATTCGATCCTGTTCAGCGGCAGATCTGATTTGACTCGATTCAGATTTGCCGGCAGAACTCCGATATTGGCGATGTGATGTTCCAGCTTCTTCTTAGGTGAACCAGCGGGGATTGCGAGGAACTCGCTCGACGGAATGATGTGATCAAACTCGATCCTTGTGTCGGGACCAGGATTGAGCCAGAACCTCCTCACGACCGACCTGTAGGCAAGCAGGAGCTTGACCCTTGGGTCGAGGCGTTCGGTGTAGTCGGCTCCGAGGATGGTGCCCGTCTCGACGGCCTCGACAATCAGTCGCCTCCAATCGTCGGCGGGGATCGGCTCGTACGCTGGCTGCTCGCCGTTCCGAAGCAGGCTGATATTCGAGGCAATCCGCGAGTCGCTCGACCCCCGCCATTGCCCAATGCAGTACTCGTAGATCGATCGATCTAACAAGGTTCTGGCATTCCTTCGAAATGCTTTCATCTCGGCTCCGGCCACAGTAGGGCGACCCTTCCGCTCCCAATCGATTGCTGTCGAAAGCGCGAAGTTGAGGGCTACTGCATCCGACATCAGATCGATGATCGACAGCCCCCAATTGTCCCAGTATTGAAACTGCTCCTGATTGGACGAGATCCTGAAAGCTGCGTTGATCGCGTCCTCGAACGCAGTCGAGGCCCAGTCGATGTCCTTGACGGCCTTGGGCAGCGACTCAACGTGGTCTTTACCAATCTTCCCGGCATACCAGCCTGTTAGAAGTTGAAACCCCAGCGTGATTCGGCGCTCGAATCGCCTCGTGTCATTTCGAGGGGTTGGACCGGGCAGCGAGCCCAAGACGGATCTGGACTCGAGTCTTGCCAACATCGTCGCCGGGACGTCCCAGCGGACTGCCCCGTCGGCGGCTCCGATGCCCATGGCCTCGTACAGGTCAGCAGCGTCGGCAACCAGCTTTGCGTTGGCGTTTTCAACCGGCGTGCGCCACTGCGGGGCGGCGGACAGAACCTCTGCGGCCGTTAGCTTGGTTCCGCCCGTGTTGATGATTTCAAAGATTTTTGCGTCGTCCGATGCTGACGTGCCCGATAAGACGAGGGCCGCTATAACCGTCTGCTCGAGGCGAGTCTCCATTTGTCCGTTCAGGCGGATGGCTGTGGAGATGGTTCCCCACTCCTTGGTAATTCGCGCTCGCAGCGCGGCATCGACCGAGGCATCGAGGGCCTTGCCGTCGGTGAGCCAGTGAAACACGTCATCGGCGTCCAGCCTGGATGCAGGGAGGCCAGCGATCTTGCGGCGGAACGTGATCCATTCGCGGAGCTTGCCGCTGTGAACCCTTCGTTGGCCGGAATCCAGCACGTCAACGAATGGCAGCCCCTCGACAAGGTCATGGAATGCGAACGCTTGGGTGAATCTGCTTCCGCGCACCGTTTGAGGGTGGACCAGGAGAATGACTTCTAAGAGTTCGTCGAGGCCGGCGTTGCCAGTTGGGCTCGTGGGCTCGAGCCCAGCCACGTAGTCCTCGTGCTTCTCCGAAATCGCGTCCGGATCGTCATCTTCGGGGACGTCTCCATCGGTCGCCGACGTAAGACCAGCGTCTATCTCCTCGGACGGATCGGAGCCGAAGAAATTGTCCACAGCGCGAAGGAATGCATCGGTCACCTGATGCTCGGTCCAGCTAGAGCGCAATCCGGTGGCTGCTTTCGCCCACGCGTAAACGGTTTCGGGATCTCTTACGCCTTTGAGCGCCTCCCACCGCTGCCGACCATCCAGGAGGTACCGCTGCCGTTCGTCCCCCGTGGCCTCGTCGTCCTTGATGACAATTGTCCCGAGAGGCAACCCCTTGAAGAATGAAAGTGCCAGAGAGAAGTCCTTGCGAGCGTTCCATGTCGACTTTCTCTGAAACCGCGGCAGCACTGTCAAGGGACAGCGGGACTTCCTCCTGGGCGGACAGCAGATCTCCATCTCCGCGGACACGTGATCTCCACGCCGACGGACAGCTGATCTCCCGCGTTG
>JAGVKR010000815.1 GCA_020050375.1 Planctomycetales bacterium | reverse complement strand
GGTCGGCCGTGCGTTCGAGGGGAGTCTTGCGGGCGGTCGCTTCGGCCACCATCCGGGCGATCTGTCCAACGGTGGTCGCCTCGCCGATCTTTTCGGCGGTCACCACAAGCGCGCCGAACTGATTGAGCGTTCCGGCGAAGACCGGAGCCCCGGCTTCCTTATCGACGGGACGACTTTCTCCCGTGAGCGCGCTCTCGTCGACTTCGGACGCGCCCGAAAGCACCCTGCCATCGACCGGAATTCGTTCGCCCGGCCGGACGACAACCTGCTCGCCGACCAGAACTTCCTCAACCGGCACATCCTGTTCTCGCCCGTCGCGCGACACGTGCGCCATCCGGGGACAAAGATTGAAAATCCCGCGAATGGCCCGTGTAGCGCGATCGACCGTGTACCCTTCGATGCTTTCGCCGACGAGTGCGATGAAGACGACGAGCGCCGCAACCTGATGCTCGCCCAGCAGGATCGCCGCGAGGCAGGCGATCGTCAGGGCCAGGTCGGCGCCGATCCGCCCTTCGAACAGCCCTTCCAGCGTGTGATACAGGATCCGGGCTCCCCCCAGCACGGCTGCGAGCAGGGCGAGACGGAACCCGAACAACGACCGGTATGGCGTCCAGGCGGGGTTATCGGCTGTGCTGATCACGAAATCGCCAAGCAGCAGCAGCCCCACGACGGCCGTCAACAGATAGACGGGGGCCGAAGCGAAATGAAAGCTCGGCTGTTCCCGCAGACTTCCGTCACCGAGGGCCGCGTCCCCCTCCAGCAAAGCTCGGGATGATTCGGGAACGTAATGCATTGGGAAAATGCGGCGAGGGAGGGACGAGTCAGGAGTTTCAGGGTGAGCGCGAATGCCAATCGTTCATTCGCGCACGGCTGATTCCGTTCGCCTTTGGGCGATCCACGCTTCGCGCGGGGAAAATCTCTCCGCCGAACAGGAATTCGGCCGGGATTCCATCATGCCCCCCGGCGCGTGCGCACCTCCATGCCAAAACTCTATTGTACCGGCCCAAAGTGGCGGAAGCTATCTGTTTGCGCCAAAGGTTCTGGGGCAACTGCAGAGAGGAATCCAGGTGCATCACAGAAGACTTTGTCCGCCTCCTGCATTGCGTCATCCGACGCGAAACCGCTTCAGTTTCTCCCGATCGAACTCAATTCCCAGGCCAGGTTTGGTCGGGATTTTCAGGTATCCCTCGGCGTCGATCGCGAACGGCTCGACGGTGAGGTGTTCCATGTAGTCGCTCGGGGTCAGGTATTCGACGTAGTGGGCGATTGGCATGGCCGCGGCGAGTTGCAGGTCGGCAGCCAAGCCCACCGCAGTGTTCCAGCCGTGCGAGACCATCGTCACGTTGTGATCGAAGGCGTACCAGCCGATCTTGCGCGACTCGCTGAGGCCGCCGTTTTTCGTGCAGTCGGGCTGGATGATGTCGACGGCGCGGTGTTCGATCCACGGAATGAACGACTGCCGGCGGGTGAGGACTTCGCCAGAGGCGATCGGCACGGGTGACGTTTTCGTCAACTCGATGTAGCCCTCGATGTCGTCGGGGGGGAGGGCTTCTTCGAACCAGCGGATGCCGTAGTCGGCAAGCATCTGCGCCGTCGCGCGAGCCCAGTTGAGGCCGTGCGGCCAGAACTGCTCGCTGCCGCCGGCGTCGACCATCAGCTCGACTTTGTCGCCCACCGTCTGCCGCGCGGTGCGGACGAGCAGTTCGTCGAAATTGCGATCGCGACGGCCGAAGGGACGCCAGCCCATTTTGATCGCCTTGAAGCCGCGGCCCACGACGTCTTCGAGCATCTGCCGCAGCGCATCGGGTTCGTCGAAGAGGATCGAGCCGTAGGGCTTGATGCGGTCGCGATAATTGCCACCGAGGAGGCGCGACACCGGTTGCCCGCACGCTTTGCCGAAGATGTCCCACAAGGCCAGGTCGAGGCCGCTGATGGTGTGCTCGACGGCGCCGCCGCGTCCTTGCCAGAACGTCGATTGGCGCAGTTTTTCGGTGACTCGTTCGGGCTCGAGGGCCGATTCGTTTTTGAGAAGCGGCCAGAGGAGCCCCATCGAGCCTTCGACGAGCGCCCCCGAGGTGAAGACGCTTCCCGCCCCGGTGATCCCCTCGTCGGTGAAGACTTCGACGAGCGTGTGCAGGTTCTCTTTTTTCTCATGCCCTTGCGGCCAGCCGCCGTCGACGGTCCCCCCCACAAGCGGAATGATGTCGACCTTGACGATTTTCATAGAAGTGCCGGGGGCTGAGGGACAGGGTTGAAGAGTTGCAGAGTGGAAGAGTTAAAGAGTTCAAAAATAGAAGAGTTGCACTACTACAGAGTCTCTTCAACTCTTTAACTTTTCAACTCTTGAACTCTCCGGGGCGTCAGCCCAGGAGTTCCATGACCGGTTTGGCTTTGGAGACGACGGAGTCGGTGAGGGTTTCCTCGCGTCCGGCGTTTGGATACGTGAGCCGGTCGTGATCGAGCCCCAGCGCGTGGAACAGCGTCGCGTGCAGATCGGGGATGAGGACGACTTTCTCGACCGACTTGTAGCTGAATTCGTCGGTCGCACCATGCAGGTAGCCGCGCTTGAAACCGCCGCCGGCAAGCCACAGCGAGAAGGCGTGGCGGTTGTGATCGCGGCCGTCGGTTCCCTGCGAGACCGGCAGCCGGCCGAATTCGCCCGTCCAGAGGACGATCGTCGAATCGAGCAGGCCGCGCTGTTTGAGATCGGCGACGAGGGCCGCGCTCGGCTTGTCGGTGCGGGCGGTGAGCGACTTGAGGTTCTCGGCGTTTTTGGTGTGCGTGTCCCATGGCTGGCCCGACATGAAGATCTGCACGAAGCGCACGCCGCGCTCGACGAGGCGGCGAGCCAACAAGCAGCGCTTGCCGTATTCGGCCGTGGCCGGCTCGTCGAGACCGTACAGGGCGCGGGTTTCGGCGGTTTCGCCTGAGATGTCGAGGACCGAGGGGACCGAAAGCTGCATCTGTGCGGCCAGCTCAAAATTGCTGATGCGGGCCTCGAGCTCGCTGTTGGCGGGATGCCCATCGAGGTGCAGCAAATTCAGCTCTTTGAGAAACTGGAGCTGCGACCGCTGCGCGTCGACCGACACGTCGGCGGGGCGCTGCAGGTTGGCCACGGGAGCGCCACTGCTGCGGAAGATCGTCCCCTGGTACTCGGCGGGAAGAAAGCCCGACGACCAGTTATGCGGGCCATCGACCGGCACTCCCCCCGGGTCGGAAAGGACGACATACGCCGGCAGTTCGCTGCGGGCCGAACCGAGTCCATATGTCACCCACGAACCCCAGACGGGCCGGCCGGGAAATGTCTTGCCGGAGTGGATCATTCGCAGCGCGGCTTCGTGATCGACCGATTCAGTGGTCATCGAGCGGACGAGCGTGATGTCGTCGATGATCGAGCCGGTGTGCGGCAGAAGCTCGGAGAGCTCAATCCCCGCCTGGCCGTGCTTCTGGAATTTGAACGGACTCCCGAGAATCTTTCCCATCTGGG
>JAGVKR010000297.1 GCA_020050375.1 Planctomycetales bacterium | reverse complement strand
GCCGGTCAGCACGCCGGCCACGGCGACCGCGCAGGCCCCGGTGCCGCAGGCCAGAGTTTCGCCGGAACCGCGTTCCCAGACCCGAAGGTTGACGTCATCCCGGCGATTGACTTTCACGAACTCCACGTTGGTGCGGCGCGGAAACGCCGGGTGCTTCTCGACCTTCGACCCGATGACTTGCACCAGGGCGTCGGTGATCTCATCCACGAACTGGATGCAGTGCGGATTGCCCATCGAGACGCAGGTCACGTGTATCTGACCGTCGGCCACCGACAGGGGCACGTCGATCGGCGGATCGCCGGCCAGCGTCGTCGGAATCCGTTCGGCTTGCAGGATCGGTTCGCCCATATCGACCCGGACGCGCTCGACCTTGCCGCCGTTGACCTCGGGTACGAGCGTGAGGATGCCGCGTCCCGTTTCCAGGGTGATCTGCGGCTTCCGGGCGATGCCGTGATCGTGGAGATACTTCGCGATGCAGCGGACCCCATTGCCGCACATTTCGGATTCGCTGCCGTCGCTGTTGTACATGCGCATCCGGGCGTCGGCTTTTTCCGAAGGACAGATGAGGATCAGGCCATCGGAGCCGATGCCGAAATGGCGGTCGCTGACGGCCCGGCTCAGCGCCGGCGGGTCTTTCGGCATCGGCTGCGAGAAGCAATCGATGTAGACGTAGTCGTTGCCGCAGCCGTGCATTTTCACAAAACGCATGAAATCAATCCTCTCCTGAATCGTCCGGAATCGGCGGTTGATCGGGCGTTTCGATGGAGCGGGCCTTGTCTATGCAGTCGCGGATGAACTTTTCCAGCCACTCCATCTGGCCGACTTTCGAGCGTAAAAAGAAATGAACCTCCTCGGATTCCAATTCGACGCTTCGCCACCACTGATGACGGCCCGGCACTCGGGCGTCTTCACCTAATTCTCCCGTATCGAGACGTGCTGCAAGTTCTGAATCAATTCGACACCAAGTGCCAAACCACAACACCTCGGGGTTTGCATATTCAATTCCAATCCAGTATTTCCCTCCATCCAGGGAAAGACTAATGGAATCTCGACTGGCTGAAACCCTTCCAGTCGGAACATTGCAGGCTTTCGCGGCCTCGAACAGCATATTGAGGAGACTTCCCCAAGCTCGAAGTCCCTCTGGCATGAATTTTCCAACCTGCGTCAGCGTCATTTTCCTCGCCCTCAAGAACTCAAGGAACTGTTGCCCCAAAAAAACGGCTACGGGTCCTGATACCTCCAGCGCGATGAGTTCGTTTTCGACCCATTCGGCGACTTGGTACCACCGAATTTCCAGGTCCGGACGTTCGTCCGAGGGGGCGAATTTTACCGGGTAGCGGCTCAAGAGGACGAGTCGCGTCAAGGTGGCTCCGCTTTCGGCCAGCAAGACGCGATATCCTTCCAATTGCCCAACCCGAAGGTCCGATTCCACCTTCACTTCGACCCAGACGAGTTTGTGAGGCACGCTGACTTCCAGATCGGGCCTCCCCGAAGCAACATCAACCTGAGTTTGCACCCCGATCGCGCTTGCGTCAGCTGGCGGGAGGTCGATCAAGCCACCGGTCAACTGGCGAATTAACCGTGTCCCAACCTCGGGGGCCAGGATCAGCAGCTGTTCTAGCGTAATCGCCAGCGATTCCGTGACAAAGTTCTCGTCCTGCCGGGTCGCCCATTTGTGCAAACGGGCGAATAAATTGGGACCATTGGTCAAAGCTCACTCCCATTCGATCGTCGCCGGCGGCTTGCTGCTGATATCGTAAACCACCCGGTTGACGCCCGCCACGCAGTTGATGATGCGCGTGGAAGCCTGGGCCAGCAGGTCGTAGGGCAAACGGGACCAGTCGGCCGTCATGAAGTCATCCGTCTGCACGGCCCGCAGCGCGATCGCGTTTTCGTAGGTTCGCCCGTCGCCCATGACGCCCACCGATTGCACCGGCAGCAGCACCGCGAAGGCTTGCGCCGTTTGCCGGGACAGCCCGGCCTTCTCCAGTTCGTCGAGGAAAATCGCATCCGCTTGCCGCAGGGTATCCAGGCGAGGAGCGCTGACCGGACCCAGGCAGCGCACCGCCAGTCCCGGACCGGGGAATGGATGTCGCCAGACGATCGATTCCGGCAAACCCAGTTCGAGGCCCACCCGGCGCACTTCGTCCTTGAAGAGGTCCTTGAGCGGCTCGACCAGCTCGAAGCCCAGTTCCTTGGGTAGCCCGCCGACATTGTGATGCGTCTTGATGGTGGCTGCCGGGCCGTCCACCGAGGCGCCGCTTTCGATCACGTCGGGATAGAGCGTGCCCTGGGCGAGGAAGCGGGCGTTCTCGATGTGCCGCGCCTCGTCCTTGAACACGTCGATGAAGACATGGCCGATGATCTTGCGCTTTTGCTGCGGATCGCTGACGCCAGCCAGGGCATCCAAGAAGCGGTCGCGGGCATCCACCACATGCAGGTCGGCCTGGAAGTGGTCGCGGAACGTCGAGCGGACCGCATCGTTCTCGCCCTGGCGCAGCAGCCCGTTATCGACGAAGATGCAGGCCATCTGTGGGCCGACCGCACGCAGCAGCAGCGCCGCCGTCACCGAGGAATCGACGCCGCCCGACAGCCCGCAGATGACGCGCGCGTCGCCGATGCGCTGGCGCAGGTCGGCCACCGTTTTCTCGATGAACGATTCGAGCTTCCAGAGTCCCTGGCAGCCGCAGACATCGTAGAGAAAGTTACGCAGGATTTGCGTGCCATAGGGGGTATGACTGACTTCGGGATGGAACTGCAAGCCGAAGAATGGCCGGCTGCGATGCTTGACGGCTGCCACCGGACAGGTGCCGGTCGCCGCCAGCGAGACGAAATCGCCGTTGAGGGAATGCACCTGGTCGCCGTGGCTCATCCAGACCACGGTATCCTTGGGCACGCCGAAAAAGAGACCGTCTTCCTGAGCAATGTGGACCTGTGCTCGGCCGAACTCGCGGTTGGGCGACGGCTTCACCGGGCTGCCGAGCATGTGGCAGGCCAGCTGCATGCCGTAACAGATGCCCAGGACGGGTACCCCCAGGTCCAGAATGGCGGGATCGCAGCGCGGTGCTTTCTGCTCGTAAACGCTGGCCGGGCCGCCGGACAGGATCAGGCCGCGCGGTTTCAATTCGGCGATGCGCTGCGCGGGCAGATCGTGGCGGATGATCTGACAGAAGACATTTTGCTCGCGCACCCGCCGGGCGATCAGCTGGCTGTACTGGGAGCCGAAATCGAAGATGAGGACCGATTCACTTTCGGGCACGGCGTTCATGGGATGATTGCGTTCTTCCGAGGCGGAGGGAAAAGGGGTCGGGACTCGTTGTGCGAAGCACCCGACGGGCCGTTCCGGCAACGAGTCCCGACCCCTTTTCCCTCCGCCTCTCAGGATCACTTCTTGCCGAGTTCGATTGACCTTTGCGTCGCCGCTTCGACGGCATCCATCAGGGCGGCCCGCAGACCGCCGCGTTCGAGCGCGTGCAATCCGGCAATCGTGGTGCCGGCGGGACTGGCCACCATGTCCTTGAGGGAGCCGGGATGCTCTCCCGTTTCCAGCACCATCTTGGCCGAACCCAGCACCGTTTGCGCCGCCAGCGCGGTGGCCACGTCGCGGGGCAGCCCCATGCGTACGCCGCCATCGCTGAGGGCTTCGATGATGACG
>JAGVKR010000716.1 GCA_020050375.1 Planctomycetales bacterium | reverse complement strand
GGGCGAGCGACGGTGGCGTCGTCGTTGTCGTCCACGGCGCCGGCTCGGTTGCGAGCAGACTTTCGCGTTGCGAGCGGTGGAACCTGATCTTCGTCGCTGTCGCCGAGGATCGCGGCCGAGACGATGTCGCTGGCGACGCGCGCCGTTTCGAGATCGCTGAGCAGCTCGTCGGGCGTCTGATAACGCCGACGAGGGTCTTTCTCGGTCATCCGCCGGATCACGGCAATGACCGCTTCGGGCACGCTGGGATTGAGCGACCGCGGGTCGGGGAGCGGCGTCTCGGCGTGGTTCCGCAACTTGTTGGTCATGCTGCCTTCGGGGAACGGCGCCTCGCCGGTGAGCATGAAGTACCAGGTGCAGCCCAGCGAATAGAGATCGCTGCGGACGTCGGCGGCCTTGCTGTCGCGGGCCTGTTCGGGGGCCATGTAATCGATGGTGCCGACCGTCGTGCCGGCGCGGGTGATCGACGTATCGGAGTGGTCGTCGACGGCCCGCGCGAGCCCCAGATCGGCAAGCTTGGCCGTGCCGTCGCGCCGGATGAGAATGTTGGCCGGCTTGATGTCGCGGTGGACGATCCCCTGGGCATGCGCGTGCTGCAGGGCCAACGTCACCTGACGGATCACTTCCAGCGAGCGCTTGACGGGCATCATCCCGCGCTTGAAAACGATGTTGGCGACGTCGGTCCCCTCGACGTACTCCAGCGCGATGTAAAGCAAGCCGTCGGCTTCGCCCGCCTCATAGACCATCACGATGTTGTCGTGCCGGAGGTTGGCGGCGGACTGCGCTTCGGATTTGAACCGCTTGACGAGCGTGGGGTTGCTGGCTTTGTCTTTCGCCAGCACCTTGAGGGCCACGGCCCGCTTCAGGCCCGAATCGACCGCCAGGAAGACAGTCCCCATCCCCCCGGCGCCGATCTTCTTCTGAAGCTGGTACTTGCCCAGCCGCTTCAGGCTCTCAATGGCCGTCTCGGTATCGGCGTCGGCCAGCGCTCTTGGCGACTTCAACGGATCCTTCGAGCCGGATGGCTTTGCCATGCTTGACCTTAAGAAGGACGCACTCACCCCCGCGGCGTCACGGCAGGCCCTGGCAGGAACGACATCAGAGATTATAAGTCGTTCTGCGCGGCTGCGCCTATGCAAAACGGCGATCGGAGGGGAAACTCCCGTTGGCAACGAATATCGCCGCTGCGCCTCGCGGCTGAACAGTCGAGTCTCTTCACTCCGCACTCCGAATTCCGAGCTCCGCACTTCCTCCCTCCATCTTCCCGACTCCGCGAGGAACCGCCCAGTTCTAGCCCACCCGGCCGGCGCCGATGGAAATCGATGCGACATTGCCTATGATGTATGGCTCGTGAGCCAAGCAAATAGCGGACAGGTTTGTCATGAGCGATCGGGACGTCCCGAGACGCTCGCCACGCCCTTCGTTCGTGCCTCACTCAGGGCGTGCCACCCGACCGATGGGGCATTGGCATTCGAACAGGCTGTTGAAAAACGGGGACTGGCTCCGACACACGTGGACTTTCCTCGCGAATATGGCGTATCGGTCGGTGCCTGTCCCCCTTTTTCAACACGCTGCTAATTGAGCACAGCATGAGTCTTCAGAAGCGGTTTCATGTGATGGCCTGGCAACTCTCCGCGATCGCGATCCTGATTTCGGCGGCGACTTTGTGCGCCGACGAAAAATCGGCAAGCGAGCCGGGGCTCATTGGATACTGGAAGCTGCGCGGCGATTGTCTCGATTCGTCGGGCCTGGGAAACAACGGGGTCAATCACGGTGTCGATCTCAAAGAGGGAAAGTTCAGCGGCCGAGGCGAATACATCGAAGTCCCCAATTCGCCGTCATTGCAGTTGGGTGTCGGTGATATTTCAATCTCCGCGTGGGTGAATGCGGCGCCAAACGTGACCGACGTCCCCGGCGATCTCGTCACCAAGTTCTATTCGTCCACGCACCGCCGGGGATTCAGCCTGTCGCTCGTCGGCAACATGTCCGGCTACAACGGTCCCGGTGACCAGCGGCAGTTGTTTTTCGGTCTCGACAACGGCACGGCGGGAAAGTGGACGGATTGCGGTCGACCCAACGGCCAGACGCATGTCTGTGACGCAGCGACCGTGTTCAAGGGGGAGCTGTATGTCGGCACGACCGATGCCCCGAATGAAAACGATTGGGCCCATGTTTATCGTTATCGGGGAGGGCAAACCTGGGAAGATCTGGGCCGGGTCGGATCGCGGAGAACGCGGGGCGTCACGGCGATGGTCGTCCATGACGGAGACTTGTACGTGGCGACTTCGGCCTGTCATAACAAGCAACCCGCCGACATCGATTTTGGCCGTGCCTACCGTTACCGCGGCGGACAGACCTGGGAAGAGATCGGCCAGCCCGGCGAATGCGTGCACATCTTCGGAATGGCCTCCTATGCCGGCAAGTTGTATGTCGCGGCCTATAGCGATCGCCACCCGAGTCATGTCTACGCCTACGAAGGAAATCAGCAATGGCGCGATACCGGCGAGTTCGAGGACCATGCCCACGCCCTGACGGTCAATGACGGAAAACTTTATATGACCTTTCCGAAGGGCCAGATCTTCGCCTACGACGGCGATCACTGGGAGAACCTGGGAAACCCCTTCAATTCGTTCGCGATCTGCAACCAGATTCACTGCATGGGGGTCCATCGAGGAGAGCTGTACGCCGGCTGCTGGCCGACAGGAAGAGTGGCGGTTCTGCGCGACGGTCAATGGATCGATCTGGGGCGGTTGTGCGACGCTACGGAAATTGTCGGGCTCGTCTCTTACAACGGCAGTCTGTATGCGGGCACAATTCCGCGAGCCGATGTGCTTCGATTCGACGGACCGGACAATTGGATCTCGATAAGGCGGCTGTTCGATCCGCCAGGCTTTGTCCCCGTCCCCATCCGTCCGGTCAAACCCCAGGTGCAGGACTGGACGCGGGCTTCGAGTCTCACCGTTTACCAGGGACGGCTGTTTGTGACGACGGCCAGTTGCTATCGCCGATTCATCCCCGAGCCGTTGCCGGATGACAGTCGCGGCAAGGTTTTTTCCTATTCCGCAGGAGCGGCGGTCAGCCACGACCATGATCTCGGGACAGGCTGGAAACAGGTCGTGGCCGTCCGGAAGGGAAATCGCCTGACGCTCTCGGTGGACGGCCAGCAGACCGTTTCCACAGAGGTCGACGGCGATTTGATTGACGTTTCCAATGAGGCTCCCCTGCAGCTCGGCTTCGGTCCGCAGTCGCATTTCCACGGTCAGATGCGCGAAGTGCGACTCTACAATCGCGCCCTGTCTCCCGATGAAATTCAATCGCGATACAAGCAGGAGTCTTCGCAATTGAAACTCGCTGACTGATCCAGCAGGGACTTCTCCCCGCGGGTGGCCGCGACGTCCCGCTACGTCGGGGTCGCGCAGCGACAAGAGGCCGCCCCCTGTGTCCCCGCCGGCTGAGTGATTCAGGTCACGCTGTGCCTGTCGCGAACGTCGATCCATTTCTTTCTCCCCTCTCCCTCGATGGGAGAGGGGTTGGGGGTGAGGGGTTGTCGATCGAAATATCACTCGCTCCGCCAACCGGCGATCGCAGCCCCGACCTCCTCGACGAGCCGCTCGAGGCTGCCCGGCGCCAAGAGCGCGATCGTCTCCTGGTAGAGCCCCGTGTCGTACAACTCGGCAGTCGGAAGATACGTCGGACGCGCGCCGTTCGCCAGCGTGATCACGACAATCGGCGTTTCGGAAAATCGCTCCCGCAAGACGCGCTGAAAATACTGATAGGGTTCGGCTTCCACGCCGACCCACACCGCGTCCCCGATCTGCCAGAGTGTGATCGGGAAGGGATATTCATCCCCCGGCGGCAGCGATATCAGCCGTTTGAGTTGCCGGTCGATCCGCTCGATGAGGGCGTGGAGGTCGCGGGCCGCGGCGGCGTTTCCTTCCCGCTCGGCGGCGGTTTTGGCCGCGACGTAGCGCGGGCGGGCGGCCTCCAGCTCGTCGGCAGTCGACAACTCGGGGCGATAGGGAAGCGGGATCGTCCAGCGCCGGACTCTCCACAGAGCGTGTTCCGCATGCCGCGATGCATCCACCGGCACATGCTTCCAGATCCCCAGCGTCGCGCCCGAGACAACCGGGCCGGCGTATTCGAACCGCGTGCCGGCAATCGGCAGGGCTTCCAGCGCCGCGAGCGCGGCATAACCCAACTGCCGGCCGTTGCGATCGGCGACCGCCGGATCGCCAATGAATCCCTCGCGCGGGCCGAGATCGCCCGAGGCCCCTTGCAGAAAAACGCACGGAGCGTCCGTCTGCCGCTCGACGACTTCCCGCAGAGCGCCCGGATAGTCGGGACTGATCAGCGTATTCTCGAACGCAAGCGTCGTCGGGTGACAGGCGTAGTTGACGAATGTCGCCAGCGTGTGCCCTGCTTCGTCGGTGACACGGGCGACGACGACCGTGTCGTCGGCCGACGCGCCGGGATTGAAACCGCACACCCATTGGTCGGTGGCTTCGTCGCG
>JAGVKR010000550.1 GCA_020050375.1 Planctomycetales bacterium | reverse complement strand
GGCCCGCGTCACCCCCACGAACAACAGCCGGCGTTCTTCTTCGACCTCCTTCGGATCGTTCTCGCGCAGCGACCGTTCGTGCGGCAGGAGACCGTCCTCGACGGCGAGGATGAACGCGACGGGAAACTCCAGTCCCTTGGCGGCGTGCAGCGTCATCAGCGTGACCTGCCCGGCGTTCTCGTCGATTTCGTCGACGTCGGAGACCAGGCTGGCGGTTTCCAGAAAGCCTTCGAGCGAGGCGTCGTCCGGATGCTCGACGTCGTACTGGGCCGCCGCCGACTTGAGCTCTTCGACGTTTGCCGCGCGCTGCAACTCGGTCTCGGCGCGGCTGTCTTTCCATTCAGCGCCGTAGCCGGTGCGATTCAGCACGGCCTCGATCAAACCGGCCACGCCGCCATAGGCAGCGCCGGCGAATTCGTCGATCAGAGCGACAAACTTCTGGAGCGCCAAGACCGCTCGCCGGCTCAATCCGGGAAACTCGGCCGCCCGCCGCGCCGCCTCGAGCGGGCTGATTCCCTGTCGATCGGCCCACGACACGATTTTCCCGATCGTCTGTTTGCCAATCCCGCGGATGGGCACATTCACGATCCGCTGGAACGCCGCGCGGTCGGCGGGATTGTGGATCAGCCGCAGGTAGGCGATCACGTCTTTGACTTCGGCCCGCTCGTAGAACGCGACGCCGGCGGCCACCTGATACGGAATCCGGTGTCGCGACAGCGCCAGCTCCAGCCCGCGCGACAGGGCGTTGATGCGGTAGAAGATCGCAAAGTCGGACCAGGGGCGACCTTCGTCTTCGACCAGATGCCGGATGTGCAGCGCCAGTCCCTCCGCCTCGTGGTGCTGGTCGTCGAACATCAGCAGTTCGACCGGGGCGCCCGACGGATTGTCGGTGAACAGCGTTTTGACTTTGCGGCGGACATTGTGGGCGATCAGGCTGTCGGCGGCGCGGAGAATCTCGGGAGTGCTGCGGTAGTTCTGTTCGAGCCGCACGACGCGCGCGTCGGGAAAGTCCTGCTCGAACCGCAGGATGTTGCCGATTTCCGCGCCGCGCCAGCCGTAGATCGACTGATCGGGATCCCCCGTCGCGCACAGATTGGGGTAGTCGTGCGACAGGGCCCGGACGATCTGGTACTGCGCGAGATTCGTATCCTGGTATTCGTCGACGAGGATGTAGCGGAACCGCTCGTCGAGCTCGGCGCGGATTTCTTCGTTGTCCGTCAGCAACCGGCAAACGTGCAGCAGCAGATCGTCGAAATCGACGGCGTTCGACCGGAGCAGCGTTTGCTCGTAGGCCGTATAGACCTGCGTCAGAACCGTGTCGAGAAAGCTCCCCCGCCCTTCGGCCACGTCGCGGGCGAACATCTCCGCCGTCTGCAGGCGCTGCTTGGCCTGGCCGATCCGATGCAGCAGCTTTCCGGGAGTGAAGTGCTTCGCATCCACATCGAGTCCGGACAGCACGTCGCGCATCACATGCGCCTGATCGGAGGTGTCGAGGATCGAGAAATTGGGCTGCAGGCCGACCGTCGGAGCGAAGCGCCGCAGCAGCCGCGCGCAGAGCCGGTGGAACGTGCTGACCCACACGCGGTTTCCCGGCAGCAGGCGCTCGGCACGCGTCTGCATTTCCCGGGCGGCCTTGTTGGTGAAGGTGATCGCGAGAATGCGCGAGGCCCACACGCCCGATTCGATCAGATGCGCGATCCGCCGCGTGATGACGCGGGTTTTTCCTGATCCAGGACCGGCCAGCACGAGCAGCGGGCCGTCGCGGTGGTGAACCGCTTCCGACTGAGCGGGATTGAGATCGAGAGCAGAGGGCACGTCGCGCGAACTCCGTTTCCTGGGGGTTGCAAACCGTCGGCCCCATCTTGTTTGATGATAGATCAGCCGGCCGGACGTGGCTAGCGACTGTTCGCCGCGGCAAGCTTCAGCGCCGATGACAATGGGAGCAACGAGGGGCACGTTGATTGGCGACGTTACATGCCTTATGTCGATAGATGTATGCCGTCAAACCAACCCACGTCGCTTGCGCAAATACCATTCCACCGAGAGCGCCAATACGAACAGCAGCAGCACCACGCCATTGTCCCACAGGGAAACGCGTTTGATTTCGGTGACTTCGAGGTTGAGGCCCTGTTGGGCAAGGCGGCGGAGGTGAGCGCCGAGTTCTTCGGGGGGGAACGTCGAGCCGCCGGTGATGCGGGAGATTTCTTCGAGCAGCGTGAAGTCGGCGGCCGGGTTGTGCAGTTCGAGATCCTGCTCGTAGACGACAAACCGCGACTCGGCCGGGAGGCCGATCGGCTGGCCGGCTTTGCTCGCTTCGACCCGCACGCGGTATTCGCCCGGTTGCCGCGTTTCGAGAAATTTGGCGACGTGATCGGTCGTCGAGCGCTGCGGCGCGACGAGCTGCCGTTTCTCGTCGGGGCCGATGACCTCGATCTTGAATTGGGCGTCGTCGATCGGGCGTTTTTCGGTGTCGCGGGCGCCGACCGTCATGCCCACCGGCTGGCCGACTCGAAAGCGCCGGGCATCGAGCTTGACCCAGACCGATTCGTCTCCCTGCTGGTCCTTATGCGCCAGCCAGAGCACGACCTGCTGCCAGAACCGCTGATGTTCCTGGTGGTAGCCATCCTGAAACCAGTGGTAGGTCGAATCGGCGGCAAAGGCCATCGTGCGGCCGCGGCCGTATTCCTGAGCCATGAGCAGGGGATACCGTTTGTCGGATTCCGCCAGAACCAGCGCCCCGTCTTTAAGCCGCTTGAACTTGTTCGCGCCATCGAGCGCCGGGAGCAGTCTCCAGCGGTCGCGATTCTTGTCGGGCGTGACGATCCGCATGACGAAATGCTGCAAACCAAGCGCGGTCGGCAGCATCTGCAGCGGCGGATCGTAGTGCAGCGTGGGATCGGGAATGTCGCCGCTCTGCTTTTCGGTCCGCAGCATCTCCACCGGCAACAGGTCGGCAAGCGGCGTGTCGGCGTACCCGCCGGGGCCGAAGCTCCGCGTTCCGCCGGTCATGATCAGGCCGGCCCCCTGCTCAACCGCCCGCGCCAGCATTTCGAGCACCTTCGGCCCGAACACATCCGCCGGGACGCTGCCGATCATGTACACGTCGTACTGCCCTGGCTGAAACCACTCCTCTTCGATGACGAGCTTTCCCGCCTGCGGACCGAGACGGATCGGCTTGAAATCGAGCCGGATGTCGGGCGATTCGTCGATCCGGCGAATGGGCTTCTGCTCGGGGCGGATGCGGTCGAAATACGCGACGCTGATCCCTCCTTTGAGCACGGTGATGTAGGTCGTCAGCGAGTTGTTGGCGATCACCGGTTCCCCATCGAGGGGAACGACTTCGAGGGTCAATTTGAACTCGCCCGGATCCTGGGCGACAAAGTCGATTTCGACGGGAATGATCTCCTGGCTGCGGGCGATCTTCAGCTTG
>JAGVKR010000215.1 GCA_020050375.1 Planctomycetales bacterium | reverse complement strand
TCCGGCGAGCGGGGGGCGTAAGCCCCCTGAAGCGCCACATCGAGCTGCAGAACGACAGCGATATCTTAGGGTTCAACACGATGCTCACGGAAACACCGTCCTGAAGCGCCACATCGAGCTGCAGAACGACAGCGATCAGCGAGTCAGAGGGACGGCGTAGCGAGACGCTTCTGACGTTTTGACCTCTGCCGCTCTGATCTCTGCCGGGCGATCGTTGTCGGTATGCCGCGCTTCAGGGGGCTCACGCCCCCCGCTCGCCGAGTTGGCGGTTGAGCCGCGCCTGGTGATACGCGAGTCGCTCCGTCGGCGACATGGCGGCGAAGTTGGGAGGGCTCGCTTCTCCCCCCCTTAGGAAGGGGGGGCTGGGGGGGGTCGCGCTGGCGGGGGAGTCGGTTTCCTTTGTGCGCGACCCCCCCTGCCCCCCCTTCCTAAGGGGGGGAGTTGCGGCGGCGACGCTGATCGTAGTTGAACTGCCGCCGTAGCTCATGCTGCCGTCGGTCACGGCAAGATCGGTTTCGAGCGGGCGGTTCGGCGCGATGTCCAGTTTCTGCAGGACGGCGTGATAGGCGCGGACAGCTTCTTCGGGTTCGAGATGTCCGTCGGCGATCAGCCGCAGGAACTGCACAAACGCCAGTTGATTCTCGGCGTTGTTGATCTTGCGGCCGAAAAGGGCCACGCGGCCGCCGTATTTTTTCGCGTCGTGGAGCAACTGGAAGGCGTCGCGCGTCGTTCCGGCAGAGCCGCCGAGAATCCCGACGACGAGGTGCGGATCGTAACGCACGAGCTCCTCCATCGCCTTCGGGCCGTGATAGACAATCTTGAGAAACAGCGGCCGCCCCGCTGTTGCGACCCCCGCCAGCGCCCGGGCAATGGCATCATTGATGAACGACCCGAGCTTGTCGGGAGCGACCGCCCCGGCGACGTTCGGGTCGAACACTTCGAGAAAATATCGGAACCCCTTCCGCTCCGCCTCTTCGCGGAAGAGTTTGAATTGTTCCAGCGTCGGCCGATCGAGATCGATGTCGTTGTTGAACGTAACCGAGTACAGCCCGAGATTCGACCCAAGGTGCCGTTCGTCGGGGGAGCAATCGAGGTGCCCGCACTGAATGTGGTCGAGGCTCGCCGAGCGAAAGGGACGCGCCGCCGGCTCGTGCAGCCGGCCCCCGCGCAGGATATGAACGTCGGTCGTGTCGTTGGCGCGTGCCGCGGGAGTCACCGGCGACCCGTCAAAGAGCCGCTCCTGGATCGTGAGGAGATCGTTCGTGCTGGCCGACATGAGCATGATGTCGACGAGTTCGCTCTGGGCGATTTGCCGGATCTGCTCGCGATACTCGGAGAGGGTGCGGAATTTCAGCTCGCCGTCGTGCCGTTCGGGCGACTTGCCGGGGGCCCCGATCCCGAACGCCATATCGGCGTCCTTGGCGTCGGCAAGAATGAACTCGCGACACCCCGAAGGATCGGCATGAATCGCGGCGAGTTTCTGATCGAGGGATTTTTGCATAGTTTTCCGACTGTCGAACGGACCGATCACCGCGCTTGGTTGCAGGTCCTTCGAATCTTCGCGTCCGTCATTGCTTTGTTTTCTTTTCAACTACTCGAACAGATGTGGCAAGTCCCGAGCCCCATGCACAATCCGAACAACTTCGATGTCGCTCCCCGCAGGACGATAGAAGATCAACCAATTGCCGACCGGCCAGACACGCAAATTGGCAGCCAGCTCATCGCGTGAAAAACCCATTTCCGGATTAGTTGCGAGCGATCGGCATTGCAGCTCGAGCTTCTCGACAAAGGCCAGCGCTGCCACCGGTTTGTCGCGGCTAATGTATTCCGAAAGCTCTTCCAAATCCCTGCGGGCGGACGGTGAGAAATACGGAATGCCCATCGAACGGCTCTATTCCGCAGTGTGTCCTAATCGAGCGCGGAGTTCATCAAATACAACATCAGCGGAAATACGTTCGCCTCGGTCGAGCTCATCCAAACCTTGTCGGATCTGGGTTCGAAGCTGGTCGCGTTGTTGCAGCAAACGCACCGCCTCTTCAACAACCGCCGATTCATTGGGGTATGCGCCGGCAGCAACGAGCGTCTGCACTAACTCCTCGGTTTCTGGCGTCATTTGCACGGTCATCGTTGCGGCCTCCTGAAGACACTCGTACCTACCAGGAGCGTACCACCCGAAGGGCGAGTGGTAAAGCTGCGGTTCCTACAGCACCTTCGCAATCGTCTCCTTTAGCACCACCGCCGAGTTGCCCAGCGCGATCTTCTCTTTCGGCCACAAATCAATCTCGACCGTTCCCAGCACCCCCTTGCGACCGACGACGGTCGGAACCGAAATCGCCACGTCGCGCAGGCCGTAGGCGCCGCTCTGCAAAGACGAAACCGGCAGGATCCGCCGCTGGTCGAGAGCCATGCTGTGAACGACGTCGGCGATCGAGACGCCGACCGCGAAGCCCGCGCCCCCCTTCTTCTTGATCACTTCGGCCCCACTGCCGCGGGTCTTCTTTTCGACTTCCTGAATCAGCGTTGGGGTCACCCCCGGATATTTTTCCAGCGGCAGCCCGGCGATCTGCGCGTTGGACCAGATCGGGACCATGCTGTCGCCGTGCTCGCCGAGAATCGTCACGCCGACCTGCGTCGGAGGGACGTCGAGCCGCAAGGCCAGCATGCTGCGAAGCCGCGTCGTGTCGAGAACCGTCCCGAGGCCGATCACCTGCGCCGGCGGCAATCCCAGCTCGCGGATCGCCAGATACGTCAGCACGTCGACGGGGTTCGAGACGACGAAGCAGATCGCCTCCTTCTTCAACCCGGCCTTCTTGACGTCGGCGAGGATGTTGCGGAACAGCGCCACGTTGCGGTTGATCAGATCGAGTCGGCTTTCATCCGGCTTGCGCCGCAGCCCCGCCGTGATGACCACCACATCGCTGTCGGAGACGGCCGATGTCGGCGCGGCGGTGATTTTCTGGTCGGCCAACAGGCTGGCGCCGTGCAACAGGTCGAGCGCCTGCCCTTCGCACAGCTCCTGGTTGAGGTCAATCAGCGTGATTTCGCGGACGATCTTTCCGGCCTGCAACGCGAAACCGGCACACGAGCCAACCAGTCCGCCGCCGCCGATGATGCTGACTTTCATAGGATTGTTTTCCTCTCTCCTCGTTCCCACAATCCGCGTGGGAACCCGCGTCTCGACGCTCTGCGTCGCGGGATGGTGATGTTGCCTGGGACTGTTGGAATCGAATGTTGAGTTGAATCGACGCGGAGCGTCGGCGATTGCGTTCCCACGCGGAGCGTGGGAACGAGGATTGAGATTATTTCATCGCCGCCAGCACCTGATCGGTGATCGTGCGGACAAGCGCATCGAGATCGGTCCCGGCCGGAATCGTCATCTGCGGCGCAGGCTGCAAATACCCCGGGAAGGCCGGCGGTGGTTCGAAGGCTTTCGGTTCGGGAAGCGACTCTTTATACCCGTCGCGGAATGCCGTGTTCCCGCACAGGTCGCAGTTGTCGACATGAAAACGCGGATCGTCGAAGCCGAGCTTCTTCTTGAGATCGAGCAACTCGCGCGACTTCTGCTCGTTGA
>JAGVKR010000192.1 GCA_020050375.1 Planctomycetales bacterium | reverse complement strand
AAGCCGCTGAGGACGGCAAACTCCGAACCCTGCGGAGAGAACTCGATCGTCCAAGGAATGACGCGTTCGTCGAGTTTGATCGTCGTGGGACGCGCGGCTCCTTCCCGCCACAGCGACAGCGGAACTCCGCGTTCCCTTGTCCCGGTGATCATCGACTTTCCGTCCGGCGAGAAGGCGACGACGCTAATGAAGTTGTCGCTGACGAGCGGCTTTCTGGATTCGCTGATGGCTGGTGCTTTCAGTGCACTCGCAATGTCGGCCTTCTTCATTTCGATCGCAGAGGCCAGTTCCAGGACGGGATCCCTGGAGAGTTGCACTTCGCCAAAGGTCGGGGTGCTTTCCGAGTCTCCGCTGCCCAGCCCTTTCTTCGTAACGGTTTCCTGTGGCGAGAGCTTGGGCGCCATTCGAATGGTGCGAACGACGCGAAAGCCGATGTTGTTCGCGCGCATCGAGCTCTCTTCTTTCCCCCGCTTTGCCGTGCGGCAAAGTGCCGCATCGACGTTCCACGCGCCTCCCCGCATGACCCGGGGCGCGCTGGCGCGCTTCATTGGATCGGTGGCGTCATTCAGGTAATGGACATAGCTGTCACCACACCATTCCCAGACATTCCCGTGCATGTCGTACAACCCGTGCAGACCCGGTTTGAGCGACGCCACCGAGTGGGCGTATTTCTGCTCACGTGTATTGCCGACGTACCAGGCGTATTCCCCCAACTGTGAATCGTCGTCGCCGAAACCGAACCTCGTGGTTGTCCCGTCGCGGCAGGCGTATTCCCATTCGGCCTCGGTCGGCAGGCGATACTCGGTCCCCGGTTCCTTCGCGCTCAGCTTCTTGCCGAACTGGTACGCGTCGTCCGATCCCACGTAGATCGCCGGATATCTTTCTCCCTCGCGGACCTGATCCTGTCCCTTCCACGGAGTCGTACCCATTACGTCCTGCCATTGCTGCTGCGTGACCTCGGTGAGCCCGATGTAGAAGTCGCGTTGCAGGGTGATGTTTGCCTGATTCTCGTTCAGCTCGCGATTCTTTTCGCTTTTGGGGCTCCCCATCCGAAACCGCCCCGCTGGAATCAGCACCAGTTGCATTCCGATCGAGTTCGTGACGTGCGTTTCCAATGCGGGCGGCGGCGCGGCTGAAGCGGAGTCGGCCTTGGGAGGAGCGGTCGCCTCCGGTGGAGGGGGAAGCGTGTTCGAAACCGCGGCAGGAAGCGTCGACGGGTTTGCCGGCGCGGCCTGATTCGGCGTTGTGGTTTGTGGCGGAGCAGTGACGGGCGTTGTGGCACCGGGATTCGTGGGTGCACTCGCGCCGGGCGCCGTACCGTTCAGCGGAGCCGGAGCAGTTGGCATACTGGGCGTCGCCGGGGGGCTGGTGCCCGGCACCGGCTCCGACACGGGCTTCTCGCTTCCGCCGCAGCCGGCAAAAACGATCGACAGAACAACCCCAGCAACAACCGTTGAATAAGGACCAAAGGACGCCCGACGCAACGACGGCAAAGAACGGGAACGGTGCATGATGCAAGCTCGATCAACGAAGGTGAAAATCGCGGTGCGAGAAACCCTGAACGAAAAGCACGGTCCCATGCAACCGTGAGACATCTTATCTGAGGGCACGTCACGGCGACTACCGACTCATTCGCTTATAGAGGCAAACGCCCCCATGCCACACGTGGGCACTCCCGCGAGCAGAGATCACGCCGATGGAATCTGGTATCGTCAGCGTCGGCAAGTTGCCGGGCAGCGAACGATCCTTCCGCTGGAGACGTTGCCAGCACCACATCCGGCCTTGCCGACCGCTTCTTCAAGGAACGAGGTGCGATATGTTGCCGCCGAAATCATCGATCCTGTCGTCGGGCGAGGGAGAACGCTTCGTCGCCGGTCCGTTCACGATCACGAGCCGAGTCGCCGGATCGCAGTCCGGCGGAGAGTTCGAGCTGTACGAACTGGCGCTGGGGGCGGCCACAATCGACTATCACGTTCACGAAACGATGGACGAAACGCTCTGCGTGGTCGAAGGGGAGATCGAATTCAACGTGGCCGGCGAGAAATTCCGCCGCGGCAGCGGTTCGGTGGCGTTCGTCCCCCGTGGCGTCCATCACGGCTTCACGAATCACGGCCCGGCTGCGGCGCGAGTCCTGATTTTTTTCAACCCGTCGCGCGATCAGCACCTCTACTTCCGCCAACTGGAAAAACTGTTTGCCAAAACGCCGCTCGATACAGCGGCACTCGCAGCCTTGCAGAAGCAGTACGACCAGCGGCTGGTTCCCACAGCATGACGCGCCGACTCACACTCCCTCCAACGCCTGCTTCAAATCGCCGACGATGTCGCGAGAATCTTCAGTGCCGATCGAGAGCCGCACGAAATCGGAGGTGACTCCCGTCTTCTTCTGCTCTTCGTCGGTCAGTTGCTGATGGGTCGTCGTCGCGGGGTGGATGATCAGGCTCTTGCTGTCCCCGACGTTCGCCAGATGACTGAAGAGCTTGACGCGATCGATCAGCTTGCGACCGCTCTCGCGCTGCTGCGTCGCGGTCGCCCCTTTGATTCCGAATCCCAGGATCGCCCCGCAGCCGTCGGGCAGGTACTTTTTGCCAAGCGTGTAGCACGGGTGTGAATCGAGGCCGGTGTAATTGACCCACGCTACCTTGGGGTGCGTCTCGAGAAACTTCGCGACCGCCAGCGCGTTCGCGCTGTGCCGCTCCATCCGCAAATGCAGTGTTTCGAGCCCCTGCAAAAACTGGAAGGCATTGAACGGGCTCATCGCCGGCCCGAGGTCGCGGAGCAGTTGCGTGCGGACCTTGAGAATATAGGCGATGTGCATCGGGCCGAACGTCTCGAAGAACTTCATCCCGTGATAGCTCGGGTCGGGCTCGGTCAGCTCAGGGAATTTGCCATTGTTCCAGGGAAAATCCCCCTTCTCGACGATGATCCCGCCGATACTCGTCCCGTGGCCGCCGATGAACTTGGTGCAACTGTGAATCACCACGTCGACGCCGTGCTCGAACGGCCGGCAGAGCGCGGGCGAAGCGAGCGTGTTGTCGACGATCACGGGGATGCCCTCGTCGTGGGCGATTTTGCAGATGGCGTCGAAATCGGGGACGTCGAGCCGCGGGTTGCCGATCGTCTCCATGAAGAAGCACCGCGTGTTCTTGTCGATCGCCTTCTTGAAATTCTCTGGATCGCTCTGGTCAACGAACTTCACGCCGATCCCGAACTTGGGAAACGTGTAGTGGAACAGGTTGTACGTTCCGCCGTAGAGGCTCGATGACGAAACGACGTTCTGCCCGTGCTGCGCGATATTGAGGATCGCCAGCGACTCGGCCGCCTGGCCGGAAGCGACCGCCAGCCCCCCCGAACCCCCTTCGAGCGCCGCCACGCGCTTCTCGAGCACATCGCAGGTCGGGTTCATGATCCGCGAATAGATGTTGCCAAATTCCTGCAAGCCAAACAGCCGCGCGGCATGATCGCTGTCGTTGAAGACATATGACGTCGTCTGATAAATCGGCACCGCCCGCGAATTGGTCGCCGGATCCGGAGCCTGCCCGGCATGGAGACATTTCGTAGCCAGGTGCATCGGTTGGTCGCTCATGGGAGTGGTCCTCAGTCGGTTGCAGGTCGTCGAGAGGTGGAACGATCGCGGCAGTATACAAGCAGGGCAGCGAGTCGTGGAGCGTGAGAGGGAGAGACCGGGAGACGAGGAGACGGAGAGAATGGCAGACGGAGGTGGAGATATGCATTAATGTGAAGCCCTCCACCGACGCGGGGTCGGTGGAGGCCGATTGACCGTGATTGTCAGAGGGAACTCCTTGCCTGTGTCGCGGGGTACGGCTATCGTGTCGAGAGCGGCACGATTGTTCAAATTGTCAGCGCACCGCGCGGGGTCGGTCCGGTATTTCATCCATGACACACACACGTCCTTCATTTCTGACGGCTGGTCTTCTCGCGGGGTGGTTGATGATGGTCCCGGCGTTTGGCACGGAAATTGTCGCTCATCGCGGCGCTTCGTTCGATGCGCCGGAGAACACCCTCGCTTCGGTCAATCTCGCCTGGCAGCAGAAGGCGGATGCCGTCGAAATCGATATCTATCTCACCGCCGACGGCAAAATCGTCGCCATCCACGACAAGACGACGAAACGGACCGGCGGGGGGAAAGACAAGCCGGTCGTCGAGCAGACGCTCGCCGAACTGAAGCAACTCGATTTCGGCACGTGGAAATCTCCAAAGTATGCCGGTGAGCGGATTCCCACTCTCGATGAGATCCTGAAGACGATTCCCGAAGGGAAGCGGCTGTTCATCGAAATCAAGACCGAAGCCGAGATCCTCCCCGAATTGAAGCGCGTTCTCACCGAAACGGGCCGGCCCCCTGCGCAGACGCCGCTGATCTGCTTTTCGTACGACGCGATCCGCGCCGCGAAAGAACTGCTCCCCGACCTCAAAGCCTACTGGCTGGTGAAACTCGAAAAGGACAAAGACACCGGCCGCCTCAATCACACGGCGGCCGAGCTGATCGCCAAGGTGAAAGCCGCGAAGCTCGACGGCCTGGACCTCGGCAACTCACCCCCGCTGACGCCCGAGTTCGTCCGCGAGATCAAACAAGCCGGTCTGGGGCTCTACGTCTGGACCGTCAACGACGCCGACAAGGCCGACGAATACCGCACGCTCGGCATCGACGGAATCACGACCGATCGACCGGAGCTGCTGCGAGAGCGCTTTCAGGGCAAGGCCAAGCCATGAGGTATGCCCGACGCCAAAGCTCGAAGCTCGAAATTCAAATGTCGAAGGGAAGACCAAAAACGAAAACTCGAAATGAGCAGCGAGATTTTTCGGATTTGGTCTTTTGAGTTTCCTTAGCATTTGTCTTTCGGGCTTCGTCATCCCCGCTTCAAGGGAATGTCCGAAAATCAAATGTCGAAGGAAATTCACGTTTTCTCCCCCGACGGGGCGTTCGACTCGCATCGCCGGCACTCGCCGGTTGTCACTGGCAAAGCGGTCGTACGTCCGAGAAGGCACGCACGGCCCCCCCGAAGGGGCGCTTGTCACTCGATCCTCGATGCTCTATCTTCTATCCTCAATCCCCATTTTGTGAACAGACTTACAGCACGCGGCGGAAGGGCACTCACTTGTT
>JAGVKR010000609.1 GCA_020050375.1 Planctomycetales bacterium | reverse complement strand
CGACGCTTCTCTCGCTGTTCGGCATCGACCACAAACAGCTCACCTACCGCTTCCAGGGCCGCGACTTCCGCCTCACCGACGTCGCCGGCAACGTCGTCCAGAAAATGCTGGCCTGATACCGTCCGCGGAAATGTGACAGACGAGAGGAACCACGGAATACACCGAAGACACGGAAGAAATACACGAAGATGACGAGGAGGATCTCTTCGCTCTTCCACCTTTTTTCCGTGTGTTCTGCGTATTCCGTGGTCCTGACTGAAGTCCTGGTTGCGGCTGAGCGATGCGAGGCCGCGCTGGGTCATTCGCGTCAATCCTGACGTTCCCGCAGTCTTCACGAAGGATCGCCATGCTATCCCGCACGCTCGAACCGGAAGTGATGGACACGCTTGCCGAGGCGGTCGACTACGACACGATGGACCACTCTGCCGTGAATCAATCCTTCTCCGAAGAATTTCTTGCGGCCCTCAAAGACATTCCGGATCTCGGATCGCGCTTGGCAGATCCCGCGAAATCCACGCCGCTGACTGTCCTCGACGTGGGGACCGGCACCGCGCGGATCCCGATCGCCATCTGTCGGCTCACCGAGCGTCTCAGGATCACCGCCGTCGACCTCTCGGCCCACATGCTGCAACTGGGGCAACGAAACGTGATCGAAAACGGCTTCGAGCGGCAGATCCGGCTCGAGCACGTCGACGCCAAGGGGCTCCCCTACCCCGACGCGTCGTTCGACGCCGTGATCTCCAACAGCATCGTCCACCACATCCCGCAGCCGATCCGCGTCGTCCGCGAAATGCTCCGCGTCCTCCGTCCCGGCGGGCTGCTCTTCGTCCGCGACCTGCTGCGTCCCCCCGATGCCGAAGAGATCGCGACGATCCTCTCGAAGCACGCCGCCGGCACGAACGACCACCAGCGGCAACTGTTCGAGCAGTCGCTCCACGCCGCCCTGACACTCGACGAAGTCGCCGCGATGCTGCGCGAACTGAGCCTGTCCCCGGCTACCGTCACGCAAACGAGCGACCGGCATTGGACAATTGTGACGCGAAAGTGACGGCGGTGCGCCACATCCGCTTTCATTCGCAAAATCCGGTAGTGCGACAGTTTGAATTATTTCCCGAATCATCGACTGGCCCGACGATTTCTTCGACCGACCAGATGTGGTCCGCGACACCGGACTTCATCGACGGAGTGACAACTACGCGCAGGGAGCGGTACGATTGGGGTATGAGCGACCGACCGACAAAGCCGTTCGGGCCGATCGGCTGGATTGCGAATAGATCTCGCCAATTCTGGGGCTGGATTGCGAGCAGATCGCGCCGATTCTGGATCGTCGTGATAATCCTGATGCCGGTCGTATACGTTGCCAGCTTCGGGCCGGCGTGCTGGTTGACGGCCACGCCGCCAGAAACCGCCCATATCAAATTCTGGCTATGCCCGCACTTGCCGCTCGTGAAATACGCTCATAAAGGCGGCTACCCCGGCAGCGGGTTGCTGGAGTGGTGGATGAGTGTCGGTGTACCCCAAGGCTACTCGCTCGCAATGCCGCACGATTGGATTGACGCCGTTCCACGTTCGATTCGCATCAAGTATATCTATCCTCCAAACGGGCAACCCCCGGCAAATTCAAACTGATCCACTACCCGAAATCCGCGGTTAAAAACTCCGAACGCACTCAGTCGCGAACCGCTTCGACCGCCGTCGTCTGGAATGCGGCGCGGATGTTCGGAGCCTCCGCGGGGTACTTCTGGTGGGCCACCATGTAGATGAAGATCATCTCTTTCGTCGGATCGGCCCAGCTTTGCGTGTTGAAGGCCCCGCCGTGCCCGAAGGTGCCGGCCGAAATCATCTGCGTCGGCCCCTTGGGCTCACGGACGATTGAGAAGCCCAGCCCCCAGCCGGTTTCCGGATCCAGCCCCGATTCCACGTCCCCCGTCTGCACCGACGTCATCTGGGCGACAGCGTCGGCCGACAGAACCCGCTTCCCGTTCAGCTCGCCGCTATTGAGCACCATCTGATAGAACTGCGCGATGTCGGCCGCCGTCGAGAAGAGCCCCCCCGACGGGTTCGGCGTCGTGTCCGGCGACAGCTCAAACAGCCAGTGCGTCCCTGGCTCAATCGCGGTTTTGTCGTCTGTCGTTTGATAGAGCTTCGCGAGTCGCTGCTGTTGCTGGGCGGTCGGGCGGAACGTGGTTTCTTTCATTTCCAGCGGCATAAAGATCCGCTCGGCAAGGAACTGATCGAACGGCTTTCCCGAGACGACTTCGACCACCCGGCCGGCGACGGAGAGCCCCGGTCCGTATTTCCACTTCGAGCCGGGCTCGAAGGCCAGTTTCGATTTGGCGAGCGCCTCAACCGTCTCCGACAGAGTGCCGGTGTTGCGCTGATCGCTCTCGAGCCCGTTCGTGTGCCGCAGGCAGTCGCGGATTGTGATCGCGTGGACCGGCTTGTTTCCGTCGGCGAGCGTCGTCTGCTCGAACGCGGGGATGTACTTCGACACCGGGTCG
>JAGVKR010000504.1 GCA_020050375.1 Planctomycetales bacterium | reverse complement strand
CTCTTCGCTGGCGCGCAGCTTGGCGAGCACGGTGTAATCTTCGAGGGTGGTCGTGTCGCCGACTTTTTCGCGGCCGGCGGCGATGTCGCGGAGCAACCGCCGCATGATCTTGCCCGACCGCGTCTTGGGGAGCGAATTCGAGAAGCGGATCATGTCGGGAGTCGCCAGCGCGCCGATCTGCTTGCGGACGTGATCTTTCAGAACCTGCTTGAAGTCTTCGTCGCCGTCTGTCGTGGTGAGCGTCACGAAGCAGCAGATCCCTTCCCCTTTGAGGTCGTGCGGGAAGCCGACGACGACCGCTTCGGCGACCAGCTCGTGCGAGACAAGCGCGCTTTCGATTTCCATCGTGCTCAGGCGGTGGCCGGCGACGTTGAGGACGTCGTCAACGCGGCCCATCACCCAGTAGTAGCCGTCGGCGTCGCGCCGCGCGCCGTCACCGGCAAAGTAACACCCCGGAATCTCGCTGAAGTAGGTGCTGATGTACCGATTGTGATCGCCGTACAGCGTGCGAAGCATCGAGGGCCAGGGCTGCGTCATGACGAGCAATCCGCCCGCGTTGGCCGGCAGGCTGACGCCCGCTTTGGTGACGATATCGGGAACAACTCCCGGCAGGGGGCGCGTGCAGCTCCCCGGTTTGGTGGTGGTGACTCCCGGCAACGGGCTGATCATGATCGCGCCGGTTTCGGTTTGCCACCACGTGTCGACGATCGGGCAGCGCTCGCCACCGATCACGCGGTGATACCACATCCAGGCTTCGGGATTGATCGGCTCGCCCACCGAGCCCAACAGGCGCAGGCTCGTCAGGTCGAACTTGTTGGGCCATTCGTCGCCCCATTTGACGAACGCGCGAATCGCCGTTGGAGCGGTGTAAAAGATGTTGACTTTGTATTTCTCGATGATTTCCCAGAACCGGCCATCGTGCGGCCAGTTCGGCGCCCCTTCGTACATCACCGTCGTGGCCCCGTTGGCGAGCGGGCCGTAGATGATGTAACTGTGCCCCGTGACCCAGCCGATGTCGGCTGTGCACCAGTAGGTGTCTTCGTCCTTGAGGTCGAAGACCCATTTCGAGGTCATCATCGTCCCCAGCGTGTAGCCGGCGGTCGTGTGCAAAACCCCCTTGGGTTTGCCGGTGCTCCCCGACGTGTAAAGGATGAACAGCGGGTGCTCGCTGTCGAGCTCGACGGCGTCGCAGTCGGAGCTGGCATCGTCCATCAGGTCGTGCCACCAGTAGTCGCGACCCGGTTCCATGTGGACGGGGCTGCCCGTGCGGCGGACGACGACGACGTTCTCAATCGTCGGCGATTTCTCGAGGCTCGTGTCGACCGCGTTCTTGAGCTCGATTTCCTTGCCGCGACGCCAGCCGCCGTCGGCCGTGATCACCAGTTTCGCCTGAGCGTCGTTGTTCCGCTCGGCGACGGCGTCGGCGCTGAAGCCGCCGAAGATGATCGAATGCGTGGCGCCGATCCGGGCGCAGGCGAGCATGGCGATGGCCAGCTCGGGAATCATCGGCATGTAGATCGTGACGCGATCGCCGGTTTTGATCCCCAGTTTGTAGAGCACGTTGGCGAATTTGCAGACCTCGCGGTGCAGGTCCTGGTAGGTGAGGACGCGGCTGTCGCCGGGCTCCCCTTCCCAGATGATTGCCGCCTTGTTCTTCCGCCAGGTCGCGAGGTGCCGATCGATGCAGTTGTAAGAGGCGTTGATCCTGCCTCCGGTGAACCACTTCGTGTCGGGCATCTTCCCTTCGAGGACTTTGTCCCACTTGCGGAACCAGTGCAGTTGGTTGGCCAGGTCGCCCCAGAAGCCGGCGGGATCGTCTTTCGCCCGCTGCCACATCTCTTCGTACTCAGCTTCGCTGCGGATGTGTGCCGCGGCGGTGAACTCAGCCGGAGGCGGGAACTTCCGCGTTTCCTGCAAGACGCTGGTGATACTTTCTGCTGAACCGGATCCCATGAGCGCAGTCTCCTGTTCCGTGACGAATGTTCTGACGAGCGCAGGGCGTTAACCCCTGATCGCGACGAGACCTGCTGGCGGTCTCCGTACTTCTCCCCTCTCCCTCGACGGGAAAGGGGTTGGGGGTGAGGGGGATATTCGCGTCGATCGACCTTCACCCCCCCCATCCCCGACCCTTCCCCCGCCGGGGGGGAAGGGAGAATAGCTACATTAGCGCCGCCCGAGGCGGAAATCAACGCGCCTACATTTCGCCCGATCCGCGGTCGGACCACCACGGCAGGCCGACCCCCCCTTCGATCGACAGTGTGCTGCCGGTCATGTAATCACAGGCGTTGCTTAGAACAAATGTGATCGCTCCGGCGATTTCGTCGGGCTTCCCCAGACGTCCCCAGGGGAGGTTCTGCCCGCCGACCCGCAATTGCTCTTCGGTGAAAAACTTCCGCTCGCCGGGCGTGTCGATCCAACCGGGGTGGACGGAATTCACGCGGATGCGGTGCGTGGCGAGCTCGATCGCGGCGGTCCGCACCATGTGATCGATGGCCGCCTTGGCCATGTTGTAGGCCATCGCCGTCGGGATCGCGAGAACGGCGTGCGGCGAGCTGACGACGACGATCGAGCCCCCCTTTCCCTGACTGACCATCTGCTGCGCGCTGGCCCGAACACCGTAGAATGCGCCCCACATCGTGACGTCGATCGTCCGCCGGAAACCGGTCATGTCGGCATCGATCATCAATTGCCGGTCGCTGTACGCCGCGTTCGAAACGAAGCAGTCGAGGCTGCCGAACGTGGCGACCGTCGTGGCGACCATCGCTTCCACCGCGGCCTGATCGGCGACGTCGGCCTGAACGAGAATCGCCTTGCGGCCGAGCTTTTCAATCTCGGCTTTGACCTCTTCGGCCTGGTCGCGATGCGAACGGAAGTTGATCGCGACGTTGGCCCCCTGCCGCGCCAGGTCGATGGCGGTCGAACGCCCGATGCCGAGCGAAGCGCCGGTGACCAGCGCGTTTTTGCCCTCGAACTTCATGCGTAGCTCCTCGATTTGCGTCGTCTGAGTCCGTGAGATCGTTTGTAGTGTGGACTTCAGTCCACACGAATTGTTATGCCGTGTCGGCTGAAGCCAACTCTACAGAATGCAGGTCGCCTGTCTGCGAGTCGAAGCCTCCACGCGCTCCGAGTGGTGTTCGCTCTCGATCCCGGACATTTCCCGGCAACCGATCGTTCGTACAATAACATGTCGGCGGAAGGGACACCAATTCGCCGGGGGTTGAGAACGCGGCATCTCTTTGAACACGGGAGCGATTGTCATGCACTACCTGTATGGATCAAAACCGGGTGTCGCCCGGAAGCTGGTGGCGACGTTTGATTCCGAGCCTCAACTCCGCGCGTATGTCACGTGGGCAACCCTCAGCAAAGCCCCGGATGGGACATCGAAATTCGAACAGGGGAGCGCCCTTGCCAGCTTTCGGCAATGGGAAGCCTCGGCCACTTTGCTCACGGACGACGATTCCGCCAGCGTCGTTCATAATCCGTCGCCAAGCATGTTGTGAAACCGGTCGCGAGTGAGTTTTGGTCGCGGCTGAGTCGCGCGTTGCCTCGGTGTCGGCCGTGCGACACCTCTGCACCCGCGCGCCATCAAAATGAACACACGTACAGTTCAATCTGATTCGTTGAATCGATGGTGGACTCGAATCCCCGCATTCATACGCAACGTCGATGTTGCGTACCAGAACTCGCATGTTGCCTAATCTTACACCTTTGGTTTTGTGCATGGATTCTCGTAAACAAATGTCTGGATTCATTTTATGAATGGAATTCGCAAGAACGTGGTTGAAGCCTTTCCGGGCGATTCGCGAAATCCGCGGTCGCCAATTCGCCGTTCATTTATCCAGTTCGCAGCCACTATTTTCTCCGATGGCAGCGCGACGGCCTAGTGTATTGTCACAGTTCAATTTTCGGGTGCCACGGCCAGCGACCAACGGGAGTCGG
>JAGVKR010000042.1 GCA_020050375.1 Planctomycetales bacterium | reverse complement strand
GTTGATGTCGTGCAGCACGGGACGCGCTTCGTCGTAACCGAACGTGACGTCGACGAGCTCGACGCGCCCCGTCAACCTCGGTAGGACGGCCGCATCAGTCGCGTCGCGCCAGTCGGGTGGGGTGTCGAGCAATTTGAAGACGCGCTCGGCTCCCGCCATCGCCGTCAGCGCCTGGTTGTACTGGTTCCCCAGCATCTGAATCGGATTGAAGAAGATGTTGGCGAGAAAGAAGAACTGAATCAGATCGCCGGTCGTCATCTGGACTTCGGGGTCGAGGACCCGATAGCCCCCGATGAGCAGCAGCGCCGCGATGAAGAGCTGGCTGTTGAACTCGAGCAGGGGCAGAAAGACCCCGGCCATCCGGGCCGCCTTCATGTTGTTCACGGCATGATCGCGAACCAGGCCGCCAAACAGCTCGGCATTGAGATCCTGCCGGACGAACCCCTGCGTGACGCGAATTCCGGTGACCGATTCGGCGAGCGTCCCGGTCACCCGGCTGAAGCTCTCCTGAATGTCACGATACGCCTTGCTCAGCAGCCGGCGAAAGTAACGATTGAGCCCCCACATCACCGGCGTGATCGCCGCCACGACGCTGAACATCACCCAGTCGTAATAGAGCATGAAGGCCGCCGAGACGATCATCTGCCCCAGCCCCACGAGCGTCACGAACAACACGTCCTGCACGCCGATCCGCATCGCTTCGCAATCGGAAGTGACGCGGCTGATGATCCGGCCGATCTTCGTGCGATTGAAAAAGCTCATCGGCATCTGCTGCAAATGGGCGAAAATGTCGCGCTGCAGATCGTGAACGACCGCCTCTCCCAGCTCGAGCGCCAAGCGCTGCCGGAAATGGAAGTTCAACTGCGTGAAGGCAGCCAGCGCAAAGAGCCCCAGCGCGCCGGCCAGCACGTCCGACCACGGCGCATGGTGGGCGATCGGCCCGTTGATGACCGCTCCAATCGTCCACGCCACGCACGGCAACTGAATCGCCCGCACGATCACGCTCACGATCAGCCAGTTCCGCTTGGCGGCATACGGCTTCATGTAGCTCAGGAGCCGTCGAATCAAACCATAATCGAGCGGCCGCGTCTCCGCCTCGCGATCGGCGTCGTGCCGGGCGAGAGTGATGGCGAGTGAAGGCGATTTCGAGCGGGAAGCGTCGTCACTGGGGCAGGGGACCAGCGACCGGGGACCGGGGACCGGGACGGGGGCTTGTTGCGAATCGGATTGCGCGGGGGGCGGCATGGAGGAGGGACGCATTGGAATGGAAACTACCGCGAGGTACAGTCTTGAAGGTCACGCTTCAATAGGGTGCTCAACCGGTTTTGCGCTGTATTGCGCGGATCAGGCCGGAGAGTAGTTTGCTGACGCATTCGACCTGTGGCGCAGCGGGTGCGGCGTCCGAGGAATTGAGATACTTCAGGTCGGTTGCCAGCGTGATGAAATACCGGGTTTCGTTGAGTGAGCCGCGGGCAATATACAGGAACTGCAAGTATTCCTTTGACGACTCCCGTCCGTTGCCTTCGGCAATATTTGCCGCGACAGAGACGGCGGCGCGGCGAAATTGACTGGTCAGTCCAAACAGTTCATCCTTCGGAAAACTGCGAGTCAGACGATACACGAGAAGCGCAAGTCGGTGTGCCTCCTGCCACGCATTCAAATCGCGGTAATCCGACATCGGTGAATTTCTCCTGATCAAAAGGAGTGGCCGTCGATTTCAACCTTGATCTGACGAACGAAACGATGCGTTTTCCCCCGGTCCCTGGTCCCCGGTCCCCGGTCCCACGAATTGCACCTCCGCGGCATCGCGGTAATGTCCCGGCATGCCCATCAGCTCCCCGTGAGTTCCGACTTGCCGAATGCGGCCTTTGTGAATCACGATCACGAGGTTCGCATTCCGGAGCGTGCTCAACCGATGGGCCACAACAAACGTCGTTCGGCCCTGCATCGCCTGTTGCATGGCGGCGAGGATTTCCTGTTCGGTGTGCGGGTCGATCGCGGCCGCAGGATCGTCCAGCAGCAGAATTGCCGGATCGAGTAGCAGGGCTCGGGCGATCGCCAGCCGCTGCCGCTGGCCTCCCGAGAGATCCATTCCCCCTTCACCCAGAATCGTGTCGTAACCCTTGGGCAATTGCTCGATGAACTCGTGAGCGCACGCCAGGCGCGCTGCACGTTCGATCTGCTCGGGCGTGGCGTGCGGATGTCCGAAGGCGATATTCGCGGCGACGGTGTGGCTGAAGAGAAACGTCTCCTGAAAGACCATGCCGATGTTCCGCCGCAGGTCGTCGAGCTGGAGTCTTCGGACGTCGACGCCGTCGACGAGTACCCGGCCGGCGGTCGGATCGTAGAAGCGGGGGATCAGGCTGAGGAGCGTGCTCTTCCCCGCCCCCGTCGCCCCCAGAATCGCGACGCACGCGCCGGGCTCGACGGCAAAGCTAATGTCCTGCAAAACAGGAACTCCCGAGTCGTATTCGAATCCGACATGCTCGAACTGTACGGCGCCCCGAAGGCGGGGAACGCGAATGGCATCCGGCGGGCTCTGGATTTCAACCGGCGTGTCGAGGACCTCGAACACCCGCCGCGCGCCGCTCAGGCTCTGCTGGATGCTGTTCGTGATGTTCGTCAGATTGGCAACCTGGCTCGCGAACTGGGTCAACAATCCCGCAAAGACGACGAGACCCGTCCCCAGGGCAAGCCGGTCCTGCGTCACGAGGTAGCCACCGTAAGCCAGCAACACGACGACGTTCAACTGCGTCAAAAGCCCGATCGCCGGCGTGAAGACGCTCACCTTCCAGAAGATGCTCCGCTGCTCCCGCTCGACGGCCCCCACCGCCTGGCGGAACTTGGCGATTTCTTCCGGCTCGCGCCCAAAGCCTTTGACGACGTGCACTCCCTGGACGTTCTCAGCCAGCGTGAGCACGACCAGGTCGGCCAGGTCCCGAATCCGGTCGTAGGCGGGACGGACGAGCCGGGAAAAGATCACGCTCACGGTCCACAGAATCGGCGTCGTGGCGAGGCACGCGAGCGTCACCCCGACGTCGATCCGCAGCATATAGGTGAGATAACAGGCGAGCGACAGCACGAGGATCACCAGTTGGATGAGCACACCATCCACGAAGGCTCGCACCGACTGCACGTCGCTCGCGACGCGATTGATGATCGAACCCGTGGTGTTGGCGTCGAAGAAACGAAAGCTGAGCCGCTGCAGCTTGTCGTACACCAGGTTCCGCAGATCGACCACGATCTGTTCGTGGATCAGTTTTCCCGACTCGACGGCATAGACATAGTTGAGCCAGCCGCGGATCAGCGAAAGCACAAGGATCAACATCGAAATCAGGCCGACTTCCTGCAGAGGAGCCCAATCGACGGGTGCCGCAATGCCAAAGGGATAGTCGGCCGGGTGGGAAGTCTTCCCGGCCCGGTACAAGATGACGTCGATGCCGAGACCTGTCAGCCCGACTCCCCCCAGGGCCGTTCCGAGCAGCACAGCCTGAAGTGCCAGCAGACGCAGGCAACCCCAACGATACTGCCAGCCGATGGCCAGCATGCGGCGGAAGAGCACCCGATTTGACGAGCCCGCGGCTGAGGAGGCCCCCTTCGAATCGACGGGATCAGAAGCGATGGAGTTCGACACGGGGCGGGCGTAAAAAGAGACTCGGGCAGAACCTCGGGCGACGGCCTGCCACGATCAGTCGGAGTAGACGCTGAGTCTAACGCAACGGGAGGGACGTGAAAACCTCCGGGGAGGCTCGCGGCGGCCGAAAGCCCCGGCTTTCAGTGACAGCACTTTTGATTTTTTGGATTTCGGATTTCCTTAGACATTTGATTTTCGGATTTCGACATTGCCGAAGGAATTGGAAAATCCGAAAGACAAATGTCTAAGGAAACACAAAATGCAAAAGTCAAAAAGGGCGCGTCACGGCTCGTGCAGCGGAATCCCCTCCGCCCGTCCCTGCGTCCAGCCGCGGAGCAATTCCAGCGTTCGGCGGCCGCGCTCGAAGTAGATGGGCGGGAGCGAGGCGAGGTGTTCGGCGAAAGCCGTCCGTCGGCGGGTTTCGCTGTCAGCCTCGGGATGAACGTGTCCTTCGCGCGTCAGCTCGTCGAGCAGCGCCACGGCAATGGCCTGGTGGCCGGTGAAGGAGGGATGAACGTGGTCCACCAGCCAGAAATCTCCGAGGATGCCGCTTGCGGTGCGCTGTTCGAGCAGCTCATGCGCATCAACCAGCGGAACGCCCGTTTCGACGGCCGCCTCACGGAGCGTCTGCTCGAGCGGAGTCGTGATTCGCAAGGGGCAGACATCCAGATCGCGGGCTTTCAGAAAAGCACTTCGCGCTTCCCGGTAGTCGTGCTTTGACTCGTAGCACTTGCCCAGCTCGTACCAGGTCAATGCGTAGTCGCCGTCGATCTCCAGGGCCTGACGCAGTTGATCGATCGCTCGGGACACATTGCCATTTAACACCCCACGCGCCGCCTCGATCCGTTGTTCCCATTCACGCAATTCTTCGGCCGAAAGCCCTTCGCGATGCTCCGACTTGAACGGCGGGCAGTCGGCGAGATTCGACGTTTCGCGGATCAGGAGGATCGGGACGCCGGCATCCTGTGCGAGCGTCACCATTCGCCGCAGATTGTTGCCGAAGTGTCGGTGGATGCTTTCGGCCCGTGCCTCATCGCGATGATAGGCCTCCAGTCCTCCTTCGTGGTCCAAGAGCGCGTCCACTTCGGTGGGGAGATTCGCTCGTTCGAAATTCTCGGCACTCGAGGTTGTGCCGCGCAATTTGTCGAACCCATCCCGACACAAAGTGACGGTCCGCATCCGCGCCAACGATCGAAAAGCGCCCCCCAGCGCAGCAGGGCGTTGCTTAACATCGTGGTACGTGCGGTCCTCGAGAAACTCGTTGTGCCCCGTGCTGATGATGAACAGGTCCGGCTGGTATTGCAGACACTCCTTGAGAATCGGCGCCAGACGGTAGCTGGCGTAAGAGATGCCGCCGCAGTTGATCACGTTCCACTCGCGGCGTGAGTCAGCCGCACGGAGCGCCAGTTCGAGCCACGTCGTAAATGACGTCTCGCTGGAATACGGTTCGCCCGCGACGGTCGAGCCGCCGAGAACGAAAATCCGAACCTCTCCCAGCTCCTTGACGACGGGAAACGACTCGGGACGAAAGAATCGCCGTCGCGCCGGCGGAATCTCGTACCGCCCACCATTCGCGTCAACCACGAACAACGGCTGCAGAGCATCGAAGCCGACGAACGGGTCATCATAATCGGCCGGCCGACCCCAACCTGCCAGCCGGCAGACCCCTTCGACAACGACAAACAGCGACAACCCGAGCGCCACCGCTATGGCGCGAAACGCCCAGCGTTTGCGACGATTCGGGTGTGACTTGGACGGCAAGGGGGGTGGCATCGAGGAAAGGTGATCGAGGGTGCCACGGCCAGCGACCAACGGGAGTCGGCCGTGCGAACGGTGAATGGGCGAGCGGTGAAAAAAGACTAGCAAAAGCCTCGGGTGGCCCCGAGGTCACACGATCTTGAAACGACACTCCGAGACGTCCGCACGGCCGACTTCCTTCGGGCGCTGGCCGTGGCACCCCGCTGGGTGAGGCGCAACGCTTCACCTGTCAGCATAGCCGCGCCGAACGCTCGACTCAATTGGCCGTATTCGCTCCAAAGCGAAAATGCCGCACCCTTCCGGTCGCCCCTCCATTCCGCATTCCGAGCTCCGCATTCCGCACTCGACCGCCTCACGCTGGCAATGCCCGAAGCTGCTGATTACAGTCTGTTGATTCGATCATTCCGCGCTCCTGTCGGCCGGAGCGCGCCCGCCGCAGGGCGCTCGCGCGCCACAGAATCTCACCCTGGAAACCCGCATGTCCCAGCTTGCTCCATCGTCCGATCGGCCGAAGCTGACTTCTGTGCAGTGGCTGATTTGCATCATCGCTGCGATCGGGTTCGCCTTCGACATTTACGAGTTGCTGATGCTCCCCCTCATCCTTCGGCCGGCGCTGCAGGAGCTCATCGGCGCGGCTCCCGGCACAGAGCTGTTCCAAACGTGGCTGGGTCGGTTGTTTTACGTCCCGGCGTTCGTCGGAGGAATATTCGGGCTGTTCGGCGGCTACCTCACCGATCGCCTCGGCCGAAGGTTCGTTCTCACGTGGAGCATACTGCTGTACGCCTTCTCGGCGTTCTTCGCCGGGTTCTCGACGAATATCTGGATGCTGCTCGTGCTCCGCTGCACGACGTTCATTGGCGTCTGCGTCGAGTTCGTCGCCGCGGTCGCGTGGCTGGCCGAGCTCTTCCCCAATCACAACCAGCGCGAACGGGTGCTCGGATACACGCAGGCGTTTTCGTCGATCGGCGGATTGCTCGTCGCAGTGGCCAACGGTCTCGCAATTGAGAAGGCGGCAAGCTGGGTCGCGATTGCGATCCCGGCCGGGCTCACCGGCATCGTCGGCACAATTGCCCCCGAGCATCAGCACGAGGCTTGGCGCTACACGCTGATGTCGGGTTTGATTCCGGCGATTCCGCTGATCGTGATTCGGCCCTTCCTGCCGGAAAGCCCGGTCTGGGCCCAGAAGAAAGCCTCCGGAAGCCTCCGCCGGCCGAGCATCGCCGAGTTGTTCGCTCCCGCTCTGCGAAAGACGACGATCGTCACGACGATCATGTTCGCGTGCAGTTACGGTGCGGCGTTCGGCGCGATTCAGCAGCTCCCTCAGATTGTCCCCGGACTGGCTGACGTGAAAGCCAAAGCTCAGGCCGCCGTCGAAAAACTCAAACTGCCTCCCGATGAAGAGGCGGCGAAAAAGATGAAGATCGGCGCTCAGCGACAGGTTGAGCAGAAGGTCGCTTCGGAATACACGAAGGTGCAGGAGATCGGCGGGCTGCTTGGCCGGTTCCTCCTGGCTCTGCTCGCCGTGCGGATTGCCAGCCGCCGCAACCTGCTCCGTGTGTTTCAGGGCCCAGGCCTGATTCTCGTTCCGCTGATTTTCTACATGTTCCTCCGCGTCGAGAACAAGACGTTTTTTGAGCTCAACCTCGAAAGCATTTACCTCGGCAAGCTGCCGTTCACGACGATGTCGATGGCGGTCGCGCTGGCGGGGCTGTTTACGGTGGCCCAGTTCAGTTTCTGGGGGAACTATCTGCCGCTGGTTTATCCGGTGCATTTGCGCGGGACCGGCGAGAGCTTCGCCGCAAACATCGGCGGTCGAATGTTCGGCACTTCGTTCGCGCTGGTGACGGCCGAGATTGTGTCGCGCTTGCCCGATTCGGTTGGGCCGGCGCCGGCGAAGTTCGCCCTGACGTCAGCCGCCGTCGCGTTCGCGGTCTACCTGATCGGCAGCATCGCCTGCTTCTTTCTGCCGGAACCGACCCACACCGACATGGCTGAATGACCCCGGCGAGCGGGGGGCGTCAGCCCCCTGAAGCAACGCCAGACTTTCGATCGGGAACCGGTAGAAGGACCGTGGGTTCCGGGCACTCCCGAGGGGCGCGTCGCTGGCGGCCATTGATCTTCCGACGACGGCCAGCGGGGATTAACCCCGCCGCTCGCCGGGGGCTGCCGCAAATTGACGCCAAATCTATAAATTTGTATACTATTTGTTGGATAGAGCGTGTTTCGATAGCCACGCATTCGATCCCCGGGAAAAAAACGCGCAGTTCTCGGAGTTTACACGCAACATCCACATTGCATGGTGTTGCGAGCTGCGGTTGTTCCGAGGCGACTGAGGAAGCGCCGATGCGGCTTTGGCGCCGAAACGGTCTGAATCTGGAAATCAGTTGGCGATCTCGGATGCCGTAGGTTGCGTTGATTGGGATCGCCTGCCCGTGGTTTGCTGGGACAGCGCGGGGCGCTGACCGGCTGTGATTCTGGGGGCATTGGATTTTTGGGTCGGCGGGGATTAACCCCGCCGCTCGCTGGTGCTCGTTGTTCGTTGGTTGCCTTTTCATCATGAAGCCTGTCTCGTCACCCGAATTGCTTTCCCCCGCGGGCGATGCCGAAGCGCTGCAGGCGGCGGTCGCTAACGGGGCCGACGCGGTCTACTTCGGGCTGTCGGATTTCAACGCCCGGCACCGGGCGACGAACTTCACGCTGGCCGAGCTGCCGCAGACGATGCAGTTTCTGCACGAGCACGGCGTGCGCGGCTACGTGACGTTCAACACGCTGATTTTCTCCGACGAGCTGCCACAGGCAGTCGAGTATCTGCTCGGGATCGTCCAGGCGGGAGCCGACGCGGTCATCGTCCAGGACCTGGGAATCGCCCGGCTCCTGGGACGGCTGGCTCCGGGGTTCGCCGTGCACGGCTCGACGCAGATGACGCTTACCGAAGCGCGAGGCATCGAGTTCGTCCGACAGATCGGCGTCGAGCGCGTCATTCTGGCCCGCGAGCTGTCGCTGCGTGAGATCGAGCGGATCACCGGGAAGACGCGAGTCCCGGTCGAGGTCTTCGTGCATGGCGCCCTGTGCGTCGCCTACAGCGGCCAATGCCTGACGAGCGAAGCGATCGGCGGCCGCAGCGCCAATCGCGGGCAGTGCGCACAGGCGTGCCGACAGCCCTACGAATTGATCGTTGACGACCAGGTCCGCGATCTTGGGGATAAGGCCTATCTGCTCAGTCCGCTGGACCTCGCCGCTTACGATTTGATCGACGACCTGGCGAAGCTGGGCGTGTGCAGCGTCAAGATCGAAGGGCGGCTGAAAAGTGCGCATTACGTCGCCGCGACGACGCAAACGTATCGCGCGGCCCTCGACGCGGCTCGCGAAAAACGGCCGTTCGCATTGTCACAACAGCAGGAGCTCGATCTGGCGCAGAGTTTTTCGCGAGGCTTCTCACACGGCTTCCTCAGCGGCATCGATCATCAGGAACTGGTGCAGGGACGCTTTCCCAAGAATCGCGGCGTGCGGATCGGGACGGTCGTCGACGTGACGCCCCGCGGAGTCGTCGTCGCACTGGCCGACGAGCTCTCCGTCACGCAGCTTCCACTGAAGGATTCGCAAACCCCCACCCCAGCCCTCCCCGCGAACGGGGAGGGGGCCGATTTCCCCCCGTTCGCGGGGGGATTGAGGGGGGGCAACGTCTCAGATCGGCCCGCGCGAGGCAGATCCGTCGGCTCCGACGACATCACCTGCCTGCCGATCAAGCCCGGCGACGGAGTTGTGTTCGACGAAGGACACCCGGAGCAGGACGAGCAAGGTGGTCGCGTTTACGGGATTGCGGAAAACGCGCCGCAAACCCGGCGAGCGGGGGGCGTCAGCCCCCTGAACCCCTCCCCGCAACTCTCGACTACCACCTTCGAGCTCACGTTCGGCCGCGGCGCCGTCAATCTCAGCGCCGTTGCGATCGGTGCCACCGTTTGGAAGACCGACGACCCGGCCCTCCGGCGTCGCCTTGAGAAAACCTGGGCAACCGACGACCTGCCGCAGCGGACGCCGCTGACGATCGAAGTCCGGGGCGTCGTCGGACAACCGCTCGAAGTTTCCTTTCGCGACGACGCCGGTTACGAAGCGGCGGTTACGACCGACAAACTGCTCGAAACGGCGATCAAGCACCCGCTCACGCAGGAATTGCTCGTCGAACAGTTCGGCCGGCTCGGCGGAACTCCATTCCAACTCGATCAGATCAAACTCATCGGAGCGGACGGCCCGGTCGACGTTCTACCCGTGATGGTCCCCAAGAGCGTTCTCAACGATCTGCGGCGGCGCGCGGTGGCCGAGTTGATCGAACTTCTCCGACAGGGGCCACCGACGGTGAAAGTGAATCCCGCCGCGCTGGATGAGATGCGACGTGAGATTCGCGAACGGAAACTGAGCACTGAGTGCTCAGTGCCGAGCACCCAGTTTTCGCCCCCTGTGACTCCGCACTCCACACTCCCCACTCCGCACTATTCCGTCCTTTGCCGCACGCTCGAACAACTCGAAGCGCTGCTCGCCTGGTCTCAGGCGGCGGAGGTCGTACGGCCGTCGTTCGTCTACTGCGATTTTGAGGAAGTCCGACTGTCGAAGCAGGCGGTGGCTCTGTGCCGGGCGGCGGGAATGACGGTCGCGCTGGCGACGCCGCGGATCGTCAAGCCGACCGAAGAGGGGCTGTTGCTCCAGATCGCCAACTGCAAACCGGACGGCGTGCTCGTGCGGAACCTGGCGGCCATCAGCTTTTATCGCGAGCGGTTCCCCGAATTGACTCTCTTTGGCGACTACGCACTCAACGTCGCCAACGAGTTGACGGCCGACCTGTTCGCCGGCGAGGGGCTGGTCCGTCTCACACCAAGCTATGATCTCAACCTGCCTCAGCTCGAAGCGCTCTTGGGGCGGATCGATCCGGGATTATTCGAGGTCGTTCTGCATCAGCACATTCCCATGTTCCACATGGAGCATTGCGTCTTCTCGCACGTGATGTCGAACGGCAAAGACTTTCACGAATGCGGCCGTCCGTGCGACCGGCACCGGGTCGAGCTCCGCGATCACGTGGGCGAGGCCCATCCCCTTGTCGCCGACGTCGGCTGCCGGAACACGGTGTACAGCGCCCGCGCGCAGTCGGCGGCGCACTAC
>JAGVKR010000812.1 GCA_020050375.1 Planctomycetales bacterium | reverse complement strand
GATCGCGCCGCCCAGCGCGAAGCGGCGACGCTGCTGCAGCGCGCGATCGCGCGGCGTTTCAGCAACATCTCGATCTCGCTCCGCTCCGACACCGAGGTCACCGACGACGAGTTGAGCGGCCATCATCTGCTGCTGATCGGCCGACCCGAGACGAATCGTGTCACCGCCCGCTGCGCCGCGAGATTGCCGGTCAGTTTTGCGCGCGGGTCGTTTCAGGCTCGGCAGGAAACGTATGCCCACGCCGATTCGTCCGTCATTGCGGCGGGAGACAATCCGCTCAATCCGCGGTACTCGGTTGTCGCCTTCGCCGGGTTGAGCGCCGAGTCGACATGGAAGTGCGTGCAAAAACTTCCTGAGGAAGATGACGAGCCTCCCGATCAGGTGCTGCTGTCACCGGCCGGCCGAAAGCCTCAGCGGTTCCGCGTCGCCCCGGCGTCGACGAGCGTCGCCAAGCCGTAAGTGGCGCGAAAACCGCAGAAAAACCGGGAGAATCCCCACGCGGGTCGCGTTGGCCCGAAATTCCCTTCGGAGGATAACCGTTCGCATGCGAATGAATTGTCAATTAATGATGATCTTCATTTGCAATTACTTATTCCAATTGCCCCATCTCTATGCCCGCGTATAATGACATTGAACGCCGCGGTTCGAGAGGCGTTTTGTGAAAGCGAGCCTATCGTGACCCATCCAAGCTTCAAATCGGCCGACGGGCGCAAAATCAGTCGTGGAATTGAGCATCATGGCGAGCGAATCTGATCGGTGCACCGACGCATCTCCAGATGCCGGTTCCGCCGACTGTTGTCTGTCGACGCTTTGCAAACGTTCGCAGCTCGACTTCGAAATCGACTTTTTCGAGCGGATTCTCAGCCGCGACCCCAACTACGCCGAAGTGCTGGTCAATCTCGGCGATTTATTTTCCCGCAAGGGATGTCACCGGCGGGCCTTGCAGGTCGATCTGCGGCTCTCGCAGCTCCGACCGCGGAACGCGACGGTCTTCTACAATCTGGCGTGCAGTCACGCGCTGTTGAGTCACATGACCGAGTCACTAGCCGCCCTCGACATGGCCGTCGAGCTGGGCTACGACGATCTTGGGCATCTGCTGAGCGACCCCGATCTGGAGGCGATCCGCCGACACATCGGATTCCGCCGCGTTCTCGCCAAGCTCGAAGCCGCCTGCGCTGCCACGCGCCTCGTGTGAAGCGCTTGGCCGATTCGCCATTCGCTCGAACGTCTCACCCGGTTCGTGTTGCACGAAGTCCCGGCGTCGCTACACGCGGGAACCACGCGCAGTTATCCTGCACGCTCGTCGACCTGCCGATGATTGGCGTTTCATTCAAGGAGAGCAGCGTGCAGAACGTGCGAGACAAAATCGAAGACGCGCGCCGGACGATTCAATCGGTCTTCAAGCCGGTTCCGCGCGTCGGGATCATTCTCGGGACCGGCCTTGGGGGTCTTGCCGGCCAGATCGAGGAGCGGGTGACCATTCCTTATTCCGACATTCCGCACTTTCCCGAATCGACGGTCGAATCGCACGCCGGCCAGCTCGTGTGCGGGACGTTGCGCGGCGTTCCGGTTGTCGCGATGGAAGGCCGCTTTCATTTCTACGAAGGCTACTCGATGCAGGAAGTGACGTTTCCCGTGCGCGTCATGAAGGCGCTGGGAGTCGAGATCCTGCTGATCACGAACGCCGCCGGCGGAATGAACCCGCACTTCGAGCTGGCCGACCTCGTCGTCATCGAAGATCACATCAACCTGATGGGAGACAATCCCCTGCGTGGCCGGAACGACGATGCGCTCGGTCCGCGCTTTCCGGACATGTCACAACCATACGACAAACGGCTGATGGCATTGGCGCGTCGGTCGGCGCTCGAGCTGGGCATTCCAAGTCACCTCGGCGTGTTCATCGCGATCGCCGGACCGAACCTCGAAACCCGGGCCGAGTACCGAATGCTCCGTGGGATGGGAGCCGATCTGGTCGGCATGTCGACCGTGCCGGAAGTGATCGTCGCCGTCCACGCCGGCCTGCGCGTCCTCGGTTTTTCGATCGTCACCGACGTGTGCCTCCCCGACGCCCTCGAGCCGGCCAACATCAAGCAGATTCTCGAAGTGGCCGCCCGCGGAGGAGAGCGGCTGGCGCAGCTCATTCCGCACGTGCTCGAACGGCTCGACCATGCCTGATCTCCTGCTGCTCTTGTCGACCGCCGGAGGGCTCGTGATCGGAGCGATTGCCGGCTGGCTTTGGGCGCAGAAGAGGAACCAACGCGAACAGGCGCGATCGAAACTGGCATTGCAGCAGGCCTTGGGCGAGGCCCGGACCGACCCGCTCACGAAACTCTGGAACCGCCGCGCCTTCGACGAGCAACTCGCCATTCAGACGGCTGTCGCCCAGCGCTACGACACTCCCTGCGCGCTCATCCTGATCGACATCGACGACCTCAAAGCCGTCAACGACCGCGCCGGTCATTCGGCCGGCGATGCCGCCTTGCAGCAACTCGCCGACCTGCTCCGCGACAGCTCGCGCTCCGCCGATCTGGCGATGCGCCTGGGGGGCGACGAATTCGCCCTGATATTGCCGCAAACCGATCTGGCCGGCGCGCTCATCGTTGCCACGCGCATCGTCGAGCGGGTCGCCGTAACAAGGCGCGAAACGACGACCGGCGGGGCGGCGCCACTCGAGCTGCGGGTGAGTTTGGGAGTCGCCGCGCATCTCCGCGACGAGGCGACTGCCGATCTTGTGACCCGCGCCGATCAGGCGCTCTACAATGCCAAGCATGCCGGAGGCCACCGAATCTACATGCACGACGGCGAGGTCGCCGCGCTTCACCGCTCGATCGACAGGTCGATCTTGTAGTTCGTTTCGGCCTGATGACGGTCGAGCACTTCAGCCGGCGTCACCTCCATCAGCCCCGTGTAACGGTAATGCGTGCGATAGCTCGTGACGCGGGGATTGCCCGTCTGAAACCGGCGGAATCCAAATTGCTTCGAGAAGAATTCGACGACCCTTCCCGGGTCGCCGGTCGTTCCCAGAAATGTGATGCGCCGCAGACGAGGCTGGGCGTCGAAGTAATACGTCAGGCTGCCGGCCAGGTCGGAGGGGGTCGTGCCGGTGACAAGCGGCACGCGATATCCCTGGTAACGAACATCGCCAAGTCCCGTCGACACGCGATTCCACCGATCGGTGATCGTGCGCGGCGTCAGATCGAAGCGGAACAGGTCGGGCAGCGACAGCTCGCTGGGACCGGCGACGGCGACGATTGCTTCCGGCGGAGCGCTCGCCAGTTGCTCGACTTCGGAGTTTTCGGAGAAGACCGAAGCAGCTTCGCCCTCGTCCGTCACCCACGAAGCGGGTGACAGCGTCTTCGCCAGTTCGTCGTTGTTGTAAATGTAGCTGGCGCCGGCGGCGCCGAACACCAGGGCGGCTGGCAGGAAGCGCATGGCAATACCCCCGGACGGACAGAGCTCGTCTTCCGATCGGTATCGACTTGTGCGCGCGACGACTTGATCGCGTGTGGCGCCTGTCGCAGGATTGCTACTATCGCCATGACGCGGTGAAACCGCATCTGCTGGCCGATCGTCATTCGACGAGCGGCTGGCAGAGTCATTTCAATCACCACTTCCAGCCGGTGCGACCTTTCAAATTCTGCACGCAGCCCTCGGGCCAGCGTCCCTGATGCAGGCCGACAATGATGTCGGCGCACATTTTTGAAGTGTCGTGGGCCGACTCGTTGTCGAGGCCGGCCACGTGCCCGGCCACGAGCAGGTTGTCGAGCGTCAGGAGCGGGCTGGTGAGAGGCAACGGCTCGATCTCGAAGACGTCGAGCCCGGCGGCGGCGATGTGCCGCGACTTCAAGGCCTCGAACAGGGCCTTTTCGTCGATCAGCGGCCCGCGGGCCGTGTTGACGATCATCGCGCCGCGCTTCATCTTTGCGAACCGCTCGCGGTTCATCAGGTGATGATTTTCCTTGGCCATCGGGCAGTGCAGCGACACGTAGTCGGAGCGGGCCAGCAGCGTATCGAGGTCGACCAGCTCGATGTTCCATTTCTTGATGAACTCGGCGTTCGGATAAGGCTCGAAGGCGATCACTTTGAGACCAAGTCCCGCCGCGCGCCAGGCGGTCGCCTGCCCGATCCGTCCCAGCCCGACCAAGCCGATCGTCTTTCCCGCGACGCGCGGATAGGCGATCCGGTCCCAGCGGTTCTCTCGCACTTTGCGGTCGAGCCCCGGAAAGCCTCGGGCGATCCCCATCAAGAGCGAGATCGTGTGCTCGGCGACCGAGTCGTGATTGACACCGGGCGTGGTCGAAACCGGAATGTCGGCTTTGTCGCAAGCGGCGAGATTGACCGCGTCGAAGCCCACCCCCGCGCGGACAATCACTCGCAGCTTAGGGAGCGACTCGATCACCCGCGGGGTGTACGGTTCAGAACCGGCGATGACCGCTTCGCATTCCTTCACGAGACCGATCAACTGGTCTTCGACGAACGGGTCGCATGTGTCAGGCGTGTTGACTTCTTCGAAGCCGTGCTGCTTGAAGATTGCGTTGTGCGGGCCCACGGGATGGATTTTGGCGGTGATCGCAACCTTCGGCATGTCGATGCTCGCTCCGTGCTCGGTATGGGGACTGATGGACGCGATGCGTCCGATTTCGTATCGTGAAACAACAAGTTAGCGAACTGTCCCGCGAGGTGCCACTGTGCCGGTCTCCGACTATCCGCTGTTCCGGGCCGCCGGCTCGCCGCGAGAACTTGGCCGCCGGCACGGCGCGCAGGCGGCAGCTCAAATTCGAGCGTATCTCGACTATCTGGCGGTCTCGTTGCAATTGTCACGCGACATGCTGCGCCAGCGGGCGTTGCGATTTTTGCCACTGTTCGAGCGGGACTCCCCGCACCTCATCGACGAGATCACCGGCCTGGAGGAAGGAGCCGAAATCGAGTTCGCCGACGCGCTGGCCGCCCAGCTTCGAGGTGAACTGGGCGCGACTGCCGACGAAGCCTGCACGACGTTCGTGATCGGCCCGCGCGGAACCGCCGACGGCAACATTCTGATCGGCCAGACCAGCGACACTCCGGCCGAAATCGAAGGCTTCGCCTATATGCTGCACTTGCAGCCCGACGACCGGCCGGAGCTACTGATGTGGACTTTCGGAGGGATGCTCGGCTACCACGGCGTGAACGCCGCCGGCGTGGCGCACTTTGCCAATTCACTCGGGGGCGGGCCGGCGTGGAAGTTCGCCTTGTCGCACTACCCGCTCAAGCGGATGTTGCTCGAGTGTCGCCGCCTCGAAGATGTGCTCCAGCTC
>JAGVKR010000106.1 GCA_020050375.1 Planctomycetales bacterium | reverse complement strand
CGATGGAGTACGCGATCGCCAGCCAATGGCTGTTGCGGGTGGGGATCGTGATCCTCGTCGTCGGCATGGGCTACTTCCTGCAGTACTCAGTCCAACACGGGTGGCTCAACGAACCGGCCCGCGTGGCCTTGTCGGCGATGGTGGGATTGGGAATGTTGATCGCCGGGACGCAATTGCTGGGGCGACGGTATCACCTCCTCGGTGAGGGTTTGATGGGAGGCGGCCTGGCGGTGCTGTACGCCGCGGTCTATTTCTCCGCCAACCGCTACGAACTCATCGGCATGACGACAGCTTATGCGCTGATGAGCCTCGTCACGGCCCTGGCGGGGGCCATTGCCGTGCGATTCAACTCGATCCTCGTCGCCGTTTTGGGAATCATCGGTGGCTACGGGACGCCGCTCATGCTGTCGACCGGCGCCGTGAACTTTCCGGGATTGTACGGCTACATGCTCGTGCTCGGGCTCGGCGTGCTGGGGATCTGTTACTGGAAAAACTGGCCGCTTTTGAGCTATTTGAGCTTCCTCGCGACGTACGCTCTGTTCCTTTCGTCGATGCAGGCCTACGACGTCAGCCATTTCTGGGAAGTGATGCCGTTCGTCGCCGCGTTTTTCGTGCTCTTCTCCACGACAACGTTCCTCTACAAGATCGTGAGCGCCACCAAGTCGAACCTGCTCGACCTCTTGGCGCTTTTGGTGAACGCCGGTGTGTTCTACGCGGTCTCGTACCGCCTGGTCGATCAGGCGTACGGATCCAAATGGGAGGCGGCGGTGACGCTGTCGCTGGCGGCCTTTTACACGGCCCATGTGCTCTACTTCCTCTGGCGCCGGCTCGTCGATCGCGAGCTATTGGTCAGCTTCATCGGGTTGGCGGCGTTTTTCCTGGCGGTGACGATGCCGCTGCTCCTCTCAAGCGAATGGGTCACCGTCAGTTGGGCGATTCAGGCGTTCGTCCTGTTGTGGGTTGCCGGAAAGCTGGGAAGCGAATTCCTGCGGCACGTCTGTTACGTGCTGTATGCGATTGTCCTCTTCCGCTTCGGCGTCATCGACCTGGGACGGCAGTTTCTGCAGTCGCCGACCGCCGCCGATCTGCCGCTGGTCGATTATCTGCGTGAGCTGGCCGAGCGGCTCGTGATGTTCGGCGTGCCGATTGCGTCGATCGGCGGCGCGTATCGGCTCTTGATGAAACAGGATGCTCAATCCGCCACAGTGGTGGGCCGCGACAACGACATTCCCGACTGGGTCAGCGGTGGGTGGGCGATGCGCCTGGCGGCGGTCGTCGCGGTCGGAATGCTGTTCGTCTACCTGCACCTGGAGCTCAACCGGACGTTCGGCTACCTGTACCTGCCGGTTAAGCTGCCGGTGCTCACGCTGCTGTGGCTGGCGATGTGCGGGCTGTTGCTCTACGAAGTGCTTGCTCGAAAAAGCGATGTGCTGGTGACGCTGCTGGTCGTGTTTGTGGCGGGGGTGCTGTTCAAGCTGTTTCTGTTCGACTTGCCGGGGTGGAGCCTCAACGACCATTTTCTCTACGGCGGTCCGTATTCGTTCCGCGATGCGGCCCTGCGGCTCGTTGATTTCGGGGCGGTGGTGGGCTTCCTCGCCGGGGGATACGCGATGCTGGCCGGTCGCACGCACGCGAAATCAGCCGGAGCGTTTCTCGGCTTTTGCAGCCTGGGTTTGCTGTTTGTCTACCTGACGCTCGAAGTCAACTCGTTCCTGCACATGTACGTCGAAGGGCTGCGGCCCGGGGGCATTTCGATCCTGTGGTCGCTGTTCGCCCTGGGGCTCATCCTGCGGGGCATTGGCAAAGACGTCCGCTCGTTGCGCTACCTGGGACTGGCCCTGTTTGCGATCGTCGCCTGGAAGTTGTTCTTTGTCGATCTGAGACGGCTCGACCAGCTTTATCGGATCGTCGCCTTCATTCTGCTGGGAATCCTGGTGTTGAGCGGGTCGTTCGTGTACCTGAAATACCGCGAGACGTTTACGTTGAAGAAGCCAGCCGACAAGGACGAGGTCCCATGAAGAACAAGGCGCTCTGGCTGGTGTGCGTCTGCTGGGGAGCTGCGTCGCCGATCCTGGCCGACGACGCGGCGTTTCGCTTCTCGAAAGAGATCAAAGCCCCTCCGCTGAGAAAGGAGGAACTGCTGGCCGTCACGCTGGATACTGAAGTGTTCGTCGCCACTCGGGACGACCTGGCGGATGTGCGGTTGCGCGATGCGGAAGGGAAGCTCGTTCCGTATCTGTTGCGAAAGCGGGAAACGACCCGGGCCAGGGCTGTGCGAACGGCCTGGCCGGCGCGCAAACAGACGGCACGGCCGCTCGATGACGGCGGTCTCGAAATCACGATACACTTCGACGAAGACGAAAAGCATCCGCATCCCAACGGGCTGACGCTTGTCTCGCCGCTGAAGAATTTCAGGCAGCGGGTCCGCGTCTTCAGCTCCACCGACGGCGAGCGATGGGAGCCGGCGGGGGAGGAAACGGTCATTTTCGACTATTCGCGGTACATGGACGTGCGGAGCGACAGCGTCTCGTTTCCGGAAACCGGACGACGGCAGTTCCGGATCGTCATTGATGATGTCACCGTCGAACTGCAATCCGACCTATTGGCGCTCACACGCCGGCTGCACGGGACGGAAGAGATCGAGCGGACCGAGCAGGCGACGGTCGACCGCCGTCCGTTCCGAATCGAACGGGTCGACTTCTGGCGGGAGGAGCAGCACGATCGGGTCACCGGCGATGAAAAGTCAGCGTATCCCGTGGCCGGTCATCGTGTCACGGTCGACCGGGAAAAGCAGCGCACGATCATCGAGGTCGACACCCAGCGGCAACCATTGACGTCGCTACAGTTGGAGACTCCCGACAGAAACTTCAGCCGGCAGGCCATCGTCGAGGTCGAAAAAGTGCAGGGAGTGACGAGAATCTGGCAGAAGATCGGCGAAGGGATCTTATCGCGAATCGACTTCAAAAACCTGAAACGGGAAGAGTTGTCGATCTCGTTCCCCGAATCGCGGCACGCGCACTACCGAGTCGTGATCGACAACCGCGACAGTCCGCCGCTGGCGGTGGAGGGGATCGAGGCCGAAGGGAACGTCTATGAAGTTCTATATCTGGCCACGCCGGAAAGGCACGATCAACTGCTCTATGGAGCGGCTGACGCCGAGCGCCCGTCGTATGACACGGCTGCCATCCAGGAATTGCTCCGAAGTGGGTTTCAGCCGTCGCCGGTCGATCTGGGACCGGAGGAGCGAATCACCCACGGAGCGGCGCCCATCCGCTGGTCCAAGCTCCTCAACAACCCACTGCTGCAGGGCGGGGTGGTGGCCGTTCTGGTGATCGTGCTCGGCTGGGGGCTGTACCGCGCGGCGAAGCGGATGGATCGATTGCCAGAGGCTTGAGGGTTGTTGACGGGTCGGGCGGCACTCAAGTTTCGCCGCCTAAGCCAACCGCGGGTGCCGGGGTCAGAGCGACAACGGTGAGTTACCGCGGCAGCAAGGCGAACGTGAATCCACTCTCGATTCTGCCGGAATGACAGGCCGAGCGATGGCCCCGTTGTCGGCGAGAGAATGTGCCTCGTCGTTCGTGTTGTGCCACGGATCGGGGCCACGCTCGTCGATCTCGCAATTCACCCGGCAGCTTCGGTCAAGCGTCGAACTGCCGAGAGGGCACTCATTGGCTTTTCCGCTTTGACCCCGGCACCCGGCGCTCCCCTCAGTTCATTTTCCGCACTCTGGCATTGCAGTGCCTCGAACTAAAAGGTATAAGCCCGCCCGTTGATGAAGTTGTGGGCCAATTGCGGCCTGATTCTATGTAAATGAGACGGTCAATCCACGATTCTGGTGACGGGGATCAGGCGGCCGGAGTCAGAAAATCTTTCTGATACCTGACGCCTGCCTCCTGACCCCCGTTCCGTCCGGAGTTCGATTTGAACGATTCCTGGCTTACGCGTGTCGAAACTGAATTGCTCCATCGCCGGCTGCCGCGACTCGAGGTCGCGCGGCTCGTTGCGGAGCTCTCCGATCACCTCTCCGACCTGGCCGATTCCCGAGGCACAACCTCAACGTGCCCCTCGGCCCGATCTCGTCCTCTCCCCCCGCTCTCCTCTCCCCCCTCTCTCAAGGAAGATCCCATGAGCATGGATGCCAGTGCGGTCGATTGTCTTGGAAGTCCCGCTGAAATTGCCGATACGGCGCTGCGCGAGTTCCGCCGGCGGAGAAATCTGCTGTCACGTTCGGAGCTGGCGGCGTTTATCACGTTTGTGTTGCTGCCGCTGCCGGTGTGGTTCTTCTCGTGGGTTGTGACTCTTGTATTATCGGCGAAATCGCTCGGATGGATCGGATTCCTCCCGGCCGCGAAGATGTTGCCACTGGATGTGACGTTGACGCAGATCGTTGTGTCGCAATTCGTCACGATCGTGGCGTCGGTGGCTCCCTCGGCCGTTCTTGTGGCGCTCTTCGCGCGACTCGCCGCGCGCACAAGGAAACCACTGCTCTGGGGACTGACAACGTGCACACTCGTGGCGCTCGTGACAGCGTTTGAAGGGTACGGCGTTAACCTCGACGGGCCACCGGACCAACGGTTCTTTTTCGGTCCATTGATCGGCCACGGTTTTGTTGCTCGACAACTGCTGCAATGTGCCGTCCCGCTGCTCGTGGGCTTCGTGGCGCTGCGGCGCGCGGTCTACGCGCCCGTCAAGGCGCAGAGCTGAACAGAGTCGCGGAGTGCCGGCAGAAAAAAGCGGCAGAAAAAGGGGACATTCTGCTTTTCCGCTGAGTAAGCAGAATGTCCCCTTTCCCTTCGCCCCTATCTCTTTGAACGACGGACAAACTGGCCCAATGCGTGCCCCTTCCTGTGTCGCACGCGCGAGAACTTTTGTTCAGACTGGAAGTCAACCGACATTACCGACCGCTGCCCTCATGCGCGGCTTAGAAAACGGTGTGACAAATACGGAAGGGAGCGATACGATCTGAATTGTTCTGATTTCAAGAATAGTTCCCGACACGTTTGTCGCCCTCCAGTCTCATCCCCTTCGAAAGGAGTCTGCTGATGTCGCGATTGGATGCGCAAGACGCACGTCTCGCCGCAATTGTTGGCGAAGGTGAGGATTCGACGTTCGACGAGGACGTTGACAAATTCTACCACCATCTGAAGAAGTCGCTGCAACTTCCGTGTGACGTCACGGGGATCGAAGACTTCGGGTGGGAAGAATACTATGTGATCGGCCCGGGCAATCCTAAGGAATATGAGCGGCTTCGCCGGACTCAGCCGTCGTATCGAGATACGTTCGAGCTCCTGGCGATTGAAAACGATATCAGTTCGGAATGGATGATGTTTCATAACGAAGACTTAGCTGGTCATGTCCGACGAAAATCAGATGGCAAGGAATTCCATCTTGGCTTGGCCGAGATCAAAGCCGTCGACAAGAAATCGAAGCAATATCAGTTGTTGGATGATTTTGCGGTCTGGTTCGTCAACAATCGGTGAGGGGGGGCTCACGCGAGGATCTCTTTCACCACCCGCGCCGGCGAGACGCCGGTCAGCCGCTCTTTCAGGCCGTTCTGCTCGAGGTACAGCTCTTCGTGCGAGAGACCGAGCAGGTGCAGAATCGTGGCGTGCCAGTCGGGGACGCTGACTTTGTTCTCGACGGCGGCGAAGCCCAGCTCGTCGGTCGCGCCGTGGACGGTTCCCCCTTTGATGCCTGCCCCGGCCATCCAGGTGGTGAAGGCGTTCTTGTTGTGGTCGCGCCCCGCCTTTTTTTCGTCTTTGTCGGCGGGCAACTGGGCGATCGGCAGGCGGCCGAATTCACCCCCCCAGATGACGAGCGTGTCGTCCAACAGGCCACGCTGCCGGAGATCGTCAAGGAGAGCCGCGATCGGCTGGTCGGTGCGGTCGCAGGCGGTCTTGAGGTCGCTCGACAGCTTGGTGTGGTTGTCCCAGATCTGTGCGTTGATGTAGAGCTGCACAAACCGCACGCCGCGCTCGATCAGGCGGCGGGCGATCAGGCAGCGACGACCGTAAGATTCGGTCGTCGGTTTATTGATGCCGTAAGCTTCCTGCGTGGCTTGTGTTTCCTGAGAGAGGTCGAGCGCGTCAGTCGCCGCCAGTTGCATGCGGGCGGCCAGCTCGTAGCTGGCAATGCGGGCTTCGAGCCGG
>JAGVKR010000080.1 GCA_020050375.1 Planctomycetales bacterium | reverse complement strand
GCCGCCAAGCAGCGCGAGGCGATGAAGCTCATCACCGATTCGGCGTTCAATCTCCCGCCGCTTCCCCCGCCCGACGTGATGAACGCGCTGGCCTCGACCCGCTGGAGTCACTGGGGGCTCCGCGAGCCGACACGTCTCGATTATCCGATTCATGACGTCATCGGGCGGCTGCAAGGGCAGCTCCTGCGACAAATCATTTCCAGGTCGACGCTGTCGCGATTGCACGACACGGAAATCAAGCAGCCCGTTGATGTGGATACGTACACATTGGCCGAGCACGTGCGGACGCTGGTCGACGGCGTGTTCACCGAGTGGCGCGAAGCCCCCAGGCCGGGGGAATACACCAACCGCAAACCGTACGTGAACAGCCTCCGCCGCAACCTGCAGCGGATCACGCTGAAGGAGCTCGCGGGCCTGCTCAACGCACCTCCGGCGAATCCGTTTGTGATCCTGTTCGGAGGCAGCACGGCCAACGTGCCCGAAGACGCGCGAACCCTGGTGCGGATGCATCTCACAGAGCTGGAAAAGCAGATTTCGACGCTGCTGGCAGCGGCGGACCTGAAGCTCGACGACTACACGCGGGCGCACCTGCTCGACTCGCAGGAGCGGATCCGCAAGGTGCTGCAGGCTCAGGTCGTCACCGAGTCGATTGACTGATGGCGTGTGAATGGATGTAGTGTGGATTTCTATCCGCACAAGACGTTGGGCGGTGTTGGTTGAAGCCAACACCGCCGCTTGTGTGGCGTCTTGTCATCGAGTGGTTCACACGCTCCGATGCGCCGTGCCGGTCTCTCGCTTCTGTTGTGCGTCCCGACGGCGGCTGTGATCGGGCTGATCTGGGGAACGGAGCTTCCGCTCGGCGTCCCGAACGAATGGACGTGGGCCCGAGCGGAACCGGCCGCGCCGGTCGTGTTGACGTTCGTTTCCCTCGCGCTCGCGGCGATCGGCTATTTCGCATTCGTCTGGATCGGCGCAAACCGCATCGAACGCAGTCGCCCAATGGCGCGGGCAGGATGGCTGATCGGCCTCTTCCTGGCCGGTTGCGGCTGGTTGTGGACGGCGCAGGAGTCTGCCCCCGAGAGCTACCAGCTCTCGAAGGCCGCCTGGGTTTTGTATTCTCCGGGGGCGTCGGGCTATTTCACCGAAGCGCGTGCCGACCCGCGTCCGCTCGGCACGTTCCTCCGCGATTACGAGCGCCGAATGTCCGAAGGGGACGTTTTGCACATCGGCACGCATCCGCCGGGGCTGATCGTCATCTTTCGCGGGTTGCTGGCGCTCTGCCGCGAGTTTCCCCGGTTGACCGATTTTGTAGTTGCCAGCGAGCCCGATTCGGTGCGGCTGTCGCTCGATGCGCTTGCTGAAACCGGCCCTCCGGGAAGGCGTCCACTCGACCGGATCGATCGGGCCGTGCTGTGGCTCGCCGGGTTCCTCGCGCAAAGCGTTGCAGCGCTGACGGTGCTTCCACTCTTCGGACTGTTGCGGCAGAGTTGCTCGGCTCGCGCGAGCTGGCTGGCGGCGGCGCTTTGGCCGACGGTGCCCGCAGTGGCGATCTTTCTTCCCAAGTCGGACGCGCTCTTTCCCTTTCTCACGGCGCTGATTCTCTGGCTCTGGCTGACCGGCGCCGAGCGGGGCCTCTATCTTCGCTGCATCCTGGCTGGATTCACACTCTGGCTGGCCCTCTGTTTGAGTCTCGCGTTTCTGCCGATCGCATTTTTGGCGGCCGTCGTGACAGGGTGGTCGCGCTGGCTGTACGCGGGGGGGACCGGGGACCGGGGACCGGGGACCGGGAAAAGGTATGCCGAGTCGGATCAATCTGCCCGTCAAACAGTTTCAATTTCAGCGGCGTTTCATCCCAGTTCCCCGGTCCCTGGTCCCCGGTCCCTCTTCCGCTCTATCACGTACGCCGCCCTCGGCTTCGCCCTCCCGATTCTTGCGCTCCGCCTGCTGGCGGGAATCAATCTTCCCGCCGTGTGGTGGCTCAATCTCCGCAATCACGCTGGCTTTTATCGGCAGTTCACGCGGACGTATTGGAAGTGGCTTCTGGTCAATCCGATCGAGCTCGCGATTGCCGCGGGGCTGCCGCTGGTCTGCCTCGCCGTTTATGCTGTCGTTCGGCAATGGCGCGCACACGGGTGGCGCGCCTGCAGACCGGCCGTTGCATTCTTGGCGACGTGGGGAATCCTGTGGCTTTCCGGAAAGAACATGGGAGAGGCTGCGCGATTGTGGATTTTTCTCATCCCCTGCCTGATTTGGATCGCGGGTGGGCTCTTCGAGGAACCTTTCCGATTGGCGCACCGTACGGCCGAGGAGCGAACACCGCTATTCGGCTTCTGGAGCGCGGCGCTGACCGCGCAACTCATCGTGTGCGCCGCGCTGGTCACCCGCGTGGTGGGGTTTCAATACTCGTGACGGCCGATGTCGGAGACGTCAATTTGGAGTGCCGCCCCAAGATATTCTCCGTTGACACGGAATATATACATGTGTATACTATACAATGAAAGCGGCCATTTTTTTCCATAGAGGCGCTCGACCGTCGCGATCGATCCACAATTGACTTCACGCATGCGCCATCGCCCCAAGTTGCCCGGAATCCAAAAATGTGCAACTGCACACATTTTTGAAATCGGGCGAAAACAAACGCCGTGCGAAATGAGTGGTTGCCGCGATTGAACGGGAGCTTCATTACGCCCCGAGGGAAGGGCCAGCGTGGGTCACTGTGCGCTGTGGATATCCGGCCGGAGCGCTTTGGCCTCACGCAGGTAGACGTGCACGATGTCTTTGGGGTGCGTCTCGGTGTTGAGGTGCATGAGCAGCCGCACGCAGCGCGGCAGGCGGCCGGGGACGGCGATCTCGGAAGCACAGAGCAGCGGAACGAGGTGCATCCCCAATTCGCGAGCTGCCTCCGCGGGAAATGTCGCCACCAGGTCCGGAGTCGTCGTGAAAACGATCGAGACGATGTCGTCGAACTTCTCGATCTTGTTGGCGCGCAGCACCTCTCGCAGCAACTCGCGCGTGGCATCCAGGATGCCCTCACGCGTGTCGGCCGGCACGCTCGTCGCTCCGCGGACCCCCCGGACTGGCATGGTCGAATTCGCTTGGACGCTTCAATCAGGCTTTCAATGAAAGTCCGTTTCTACCACATGACGAACGGCACGGGAAGCGCTCAGATGTGGCGTTTACCTTCAGAAGACGTCTGAAAAATGACGAATGTCGAAATTGAAATGACGAAACAAGCCCGAATGACAAAGGCCCAAAGGATCGCAGCGTCTGTTTCGTGCTTGGGATTTTGGGTTTCATTCGACATTTGAATTTCGACATTCGTCATTTCGCTGTGCGAAGCTCCTGTCGCGCCTCAATACGCCACAGCGTACCCGTCGCGGCGCGGGTCGGCCCCCGCCAGGCGGGCGCCGCTTTCGGGGTCGATCATCACTGACTGACCACCGCCGACCCAGTAATTGAAATCGCCGAGAAGCTCCAGCAGGTGTCCCCGGCGGCAAAGTTCTGTCAGGACCGGGGCCGGAACGCGAGACTCGATCTGCATCCGCGTCTCTTCCCACAGGCGGAAACGGGGCGCTTCGATCGCCGCCTGGCAGTCGGCGCCGAATTCGACGATGTTGAGGAGCATCTGCACGGTCGTGTGCAGGATCCCGTAGCTGCCGGGGGTGGCGATCGAGAACCAGAAATCGCGGCCGCCGTTGCGAAACACCTGCACCGGCGCCATGCAGGCGGCCCAGCGCTTGCCTGGGGCGATGAGATTGGGCGTCGGACAGGCCGGATCGGTCTCGAACCAGTGGGCGAAGCTGTTGAGCGCCACTCCCGTGCCGGGGATGACCACGCCCGAGCCGAAGCCGTTCCCCAGCGACTGCGTGATGCTGGCGACGTTCCCCTGCTCGTCGACGACCGACAGATGCGTCGTCAGCCCTTCGATTTCACCCGGTTTGACGACCGGTAGAGCGACAGTCGAGCGCCAGCGTTCGCCTTCACTGCGCGAGGCCCGCTCGCGATTGATGAGCTTGGCGCGATCCGCGATGTAACGCTCATCCAGCAGGCGATCGAGCGGCACCGGTTGAAACCTTGGGTCGCCCGCCCAGCGAATCCTGTCGGCCACGGCCAGCTTGACCGCTTCGCTGACCAGATGAATGTAGTCGGCCGAATTGTGTCCGAGACTCACCAGATCGTGCCCTTCGAGCAGCTTGAGCGTTTGCAGAATCTGAAAGCCTTCGTTGTTCGGCGGGCACGTTTTGACCGTTAGCCCGCGATACGAAACGTCGATCGGCGTCTGCCATTCGGGTTCGTAGTCGGCCAAGTCGTCGCGCGTGATCAGCCCCTGCTCGGCTTCCATGTAGCGATGGATACGCTCGGCGAGTTCGCCCTGGTAGAAATAGCCCGGCCCTTCTGCCGCCAGCTTGCGGAGCGTTGCGGCGAGGTCGGGCTGCCGCAACACGGCGCCGATCCGCAACGGGACGGTCCCATAGACTTCCATGCCAGCGGAGTTCAGACGGGGCAACGAAATCCGAATCAATTCGACATTGAACGGGTGCAGCGGAAAGCCTTCGTCAGCGAGGCGGATCGCCGGCGCGATGACGTCCGCCGCCGACATGGTCCCTTCCGAGCGCAGCATCTCGAACCAGCCGGCGATGTTGCCCGGAACGAGCGACGCCCGAATCCCCCGCTCCTTGTTCTCGGGCGTGAATTGGTCGGGGGTCGCGCGGGCCGGAGCATGACCCCCGAAGTTGAGGATCCGCGTTGCCTTGCCGGGCTGATGCCAGAGGAGAAAGCCGACTCCCCCCACGCCGCTCATGTACGGCTCGACCACCCCCAAAGCGATAGCCGCCGCGACGACGGCGTCGATCGCATTCCCGCCGCGCTTCAGGATGTCGATTCCCACCATCGTTGCGAGGGGATGTGCTGTCGCGACGGCAGCGTGTCGGCCGGCAACGACGGGACGAGTACGCGTGAACGAAGCAGAGGCGACAGGTGACATGGGGCTGAGCGTCGAAACATAGGTCAGAACTGGCGGAATGCGACCCTCGGAGCATGGCCGGAACGGGCGACGCTGTCAAATGCGGTAGGAGCAATTTGACGTGTCTTACGGACAACCTTTTTTACTTCGCAGCGTTCTGCGGCTACAATCGCGACGTCCGATTCCTTCCGCCGGCAACCCGAAATGATTCCGCTCCGCGACAATATCCCGCCACGCACTTTTCCGTTCGTGAACTATTTGTTCATCGCGCTCTGTTCCGTCGCGTTCCTGGCGCAACTGGCGGAACAGACCGACGGCACGGATGGCCTGATCGAACGGCTGGGCATGATTCCCGCCCGAGTGTTTCATCCGAAGCAGCCGATCACGATCCAGGAAGAGGTCGTGGCTCGCGCTCCGTCCGGCGAGCTGGAGCGCGTGATTCGGGAACGAACGTTGGCTCCGAGCACGTTCTCGCCGTGGTGGACGCTGCTCACGTGCACGTTCCTCCACGGCGGATGGATGCACATCCTTGGGAATATGTGGTTCCTACACATCTTCGGCGACAACGTTGAAGATCGGTTTGGACACGTGGGGTATCTGATTTTCTATCTGGCGAGCGGAGTGCTCGCGAGCGCCACGCATCTGCTGTCGGCGCCGGAGTCGACCGTACCGACGATTGGAGCGAGCGGGGCGATTGCCGGCGTGATGGGTGCTTATTGTTTGCTCTACCCACGCGCCAAGGTGCTGACGATTGTGCCGATTTTCGTTTTTATCCAGACGTTTGTGATTCCCGCTCCCTTCTTTCTCGGGGTCTGGTTTCTGATGCAGTTGTACGAAGGGTCGGTCGCCAATTCGACGGGAACGGGAGTCGCGTGGTGGGCGCACATCGGCGGCTTCGCCGTCGGCTTCGTGGCCGCCTGGCTCCTCGAAAAAACCGGCCGCGTCCGCCCGCCGGTCACGACGATTCTTCCGAATACCGAGCGGATGTCGCACTATCGGTATCGGAGAATTCCGTGAAGAATTGGTGGAGACGAGTACGAGTCATGAGAATTGCCCCCATCGCGGATGTGAAGGCGCATTTGAGTGCCTACTTGGACGAATGTGGTGTTGACGGCCCACTGGTCATAAAACGCAATGGCAAGGCCGTCGGCGTGTTGATCGTTCCATACGATGAAGATGATCTGGAGCGGCTCATCTTAGCACGCTCACCGCGCTTTCAAACGCTGCTCAACCGTTCGAGAAAGAGCATAAGCGAAGGGAAGGGCTTATCAGAGGTGGCTTTCTGGAAGGCTGTTCGGAAACGCGCACAAGAACGGAAACCCGCAGCTGCGAAACCCCGCCGAACCAAGCGTTGAAGTCTCGATCGTTGTCCGACGAAGAGGAATAAGATGCCGGCTTATTCTCGTTACGAGGTCATCATCTGCTGGAGCGAGCCAGACCAGGCATTTATTGCGGAGGTTCCCGAGTTGCCGGGGTGCGCCGATGGCGCGACTTACCAGGAAGCACTCGCTGCGGTAGAAGTCGTGATTGTCGAGTGGATCGAAACAGCAAAAGAATTGGGCCGGCAAATTCCCGAACCGCGAGGTCGACTGCTCTTCGCCTGACGAAACGCTGACGGCCACGACCATGCCACGGAAATACCCTTTGCCACCATTTCTCGATGGCATATGCGATTGGAAGAGTTACAATCGCTGGCTCCATCGCAAAGGCATTGCGCACTGCAAACGCGATCGACGTCGAGGAAATATGACGGCCACGGTTGAATCCTATAAGCGTGCAATTCATGACGCTGTTATGCAAAGCGAAGGCCTCGATGCCTATACCGGCTTGCCCCTCCGTTGGGAGTTAATCAGCAAGTACAACAACGACGCTACGACCGCTGGTCGTCGTGAATATAAAAGCAAATTCGCAGACCTCCCGACCGTGGATCACGTTGGGAACGGAGTTGGCCCACCAGACTTTCGAATCTGTGCGTGGCGGACGAACGACGCAAAGAACGACCTTTCGCACGAGGACTTTGTGGCCTTATGCCGAGCAGTGCTGGATCACTATGACCGTCGCTGAGAGCCGGTGAATCACGCACACAAAACTGAGTTTGGAATGCCAGGCATGTTGAGGTTATGACTGGAGGTTAAGCATTCACGTTCACCACTTGCGCTCGTCTTTGGATTTGTTAGTTGTTGCGATCAGCAGTTTGGAATCGTAACATGTGGCGATGCCAACTGTGTTGCGACGGGGACCGTACCGATTCTTCTTTTACGCAGGCGACGG
>JAGVKR010000473.1 GCA_020050375.1 Planctomycetales bacterium | reverse complement strand
GGTGGCGGGGGAACCACGTTTTTTGGACAACGGGCAACCGGCGTTCGATTTGTATACCTTCTCGATGCCTCGGGAAGCATGCAGGATTACAATGCCCTGGGGGTCGCCAAGGCCGAGCTGCTCGCCAGCCTGGCCCAGCTCGATGCCGACCAGCAGTTTCAGATCATCTTTTACAGCGAACACTGCTATCCGATGGTCAATCCCGATGGACGATCGCAGTATTTCACGGCGACCGACATCAACCGCACCAAAGCCAGCCAGTTCGTTCGGGGCATCTCCCCGCTGGAAGGGACGCGGCATCTCGAAGCGCTCCTCATGGCACTGAGCTGCAATCCCGACGTGATCTATTTTCTGACCGACGCCGGCGAGCCGCGGCTGTATCCGGCCGACCTCAACCGGATCAAAAAACGCAACAACGAAAAGGCCCAGATTCACACGATCGAATTCGGCAAGCACGCCAACCTGGATATCGACAACAATTTCCTCAAGAAGCTGTCGCGTGAAAATCGCGGCGGGTACGTCTACCGCGACATCACGCAGTTCCCCAAAAAGTGATGCTTCCGAACAGAAGCGCCGCGTCGGGCCACGTACCGGGGGTTGAAGGATTCCCGCCGCAAGTCCGCCAATCCAAGAAGGGTTCGAAACGTGTCCTCGGCCCGCGTTTGTCTGCCGCTGCTCGCCGTCTTCGCCGTCGCGGTGTCGACCTCTGCGCAGGATCAGGTTGTGCTCAAACGCGGACGACTTGCCGGCAAAATCACGATCGCGGGGACGATTGAAGAATTCACCGGTGAAGACATACAGATCCGTTCGTCGCAGGGTGAGACGCTCCGCACCTATCCTGCGGCGGATGTGATAGCGGTCGTCACCCCTCATACGGAAGCGCACGACCGCGGGCTGGCGCTGCTGCGCGAAGGCCGCGAGGGGCGCGTCGAAGATGCAATCGTTGCACTGGAAACGGCCCTGAAAAAGGAGCCTCGCGCCTGGGTTCGGCGCGAAATCCTTGCATCGCTCGTTCAGAGCGAGCTCCGTCGCGGGGACATTCCGAAAGCGGGGACGCGATTTCTTGCATTGCTGCGAAGCGATCCGACGACGCGGCACTTTCGCGTGATTCCCCTGGCGTGGATGTCCGAGCCACTCACGGCGACGGCCCGCAGCCAGGCCCAGTCGTGGCTCAATGGATCGGTCGAGGCCGGGAAGCTGATGGGCGCCAGCCTGTTGCTCGACGATCCCAATCTCTCGTCGGCCGCGCAGAGTGTCCTGCGCGGGCTGGCCACCAGCCCCGATCGACGGATCCAGTCGCTGGCGCAAACTCAGGGATGGCGTCTCGAGGCGGCCCAAGGAACTGTCGGCGAACTGGAAGTCGCCCGTTGGCAGGCGCGGATCGACGAATTGCCGGGCGATCTGCGCGCCGGCCCGTGCTACGTCCTCGGCCGCGCCTATGCGGCCCGGCACGACTACGAGCTGGCGGCGGCGACGCTGCTTTGGCTTCCACTGGTCGACGATCACGATTTTCGGCTCACGGCCCGCGCCTGTCTCGAAGCGGGGATCGCGCTGGAACGAATCGGTCAGCAAAGCGAAGCGCACGGACTTTACCGTGAAGCGACGAGACGCTTTCCCGAGACTCCGTCCGCCGACGAAGCGCGAGGGCTCCTCGAAACCGCGACCGAAAGAGAACCTTCTCCAAAAAAGGAAGTCGCCCCTTGAAGACCGTCGATCGCCGATGGCTGCGGCATTCGTTGTTGAGCGCGGCTGCGTTGTGTTTCTCCTGTCGAATTGCGCTGGGCGAGGAGCGGGTCGCTCCCGCGATGCGCAATCTCGAAATCCGCGCTCTGCTCGACGCGGGAGGGGCCATTGGATGGATCATCATAGCGCTCAGCCTGTGGATGGTCGCCATGATCGTGCAGCACCTGCTCACCGTCCGCCGCAGCGTGCTGATGCCGGTGGGACTCGGCGAAGAAGCCCGGCGACTGATCGCCGCCGGCAACTTCAAGCAGGCGCTCGATGAGTGCCACCAGCGGCCGAGCTTCGAATCGTACGTGCTTTCGGCCGGGCTGGCGGAAGTCTCTTTGGGATATTCAGCGGTCGAGAAGGCGATGGAAGACGCCAGCCAGCAGCAGGCGGCGCGGCTCTATCGACGGCTGGAGTATTTCACCGTCATCGGGACGATCGCCCCCATGCTGGGGCTGTTGGGTACGGTCTGGGGAATGATCCTGGCCTTCATGGAGTTCGAAGCCAAGGCGAATCCGCAAGTCTCCGAGCTGGCGCCGGGGATCTACAAGGCGCTGGTGACGACCCTCCAGGGCCTGTGCGTGGCGATTCCCGCGCTCGGCGCCTATGCCGTCCTGCGGAACCGCGTCGACGAGCTGGTTGCCGAGGCCTCGTTGCTGGCCGAGCATGCCTTTTCGACGTTCAAACGCAGCGCCGCGCTGCGGCGGCAGGAGCTTCGCAAAGCCCGGCTCAAATCCGACGCAGGAGGATTGGTCGATGCGCCGCCGGAGCCGGTCGAATGAAGTATCCCTCGCGAAATCACGGCGGCGGCCTGAAGTTCAACCTCACGCCGATGATCGATGTGGTCTTCAACCTGATCATCTTCTTTCTCGCCGCCAGTCATATGGCTCGTAGCGAGATCGCAGCCGACGTCGACCTCCCGCGCGCGTCGACTGGCGGACCCGAGAAGGCCGAGCTCAACCGGCGGTTGATCGTCACAATTTTGCCGGACGGAACTTTGAGCGTCGGCGGTCGCGAATTCGCTCTGCCGCAGGTGGAGCAGATGATCGGCGAAGGTCGCGGCGACGGCGACCAGCCGGGCGACTTCGAAGTCCGCATTCGGACTGATCATCGCGTCCCCTACCAGCACATCGAGCCGCTGTTGCTCGGTTGCGCCCGCGCCGGAGTGACGAACGTCAAATTCAATGTCTTACCGTCGCAATGACTCGAACACTCTTTTTCACACGGTGCATCGCGCGCCGCTTGCGGATTCATGAACGGTGCCACGAGGCAAGCACGGCAAAGTCGTTTGAATTGTTGAACGCGACAATATGAAAATACCGGCACATCACACACGCGGGGACATGAGCGAGAACATGATGACGTCGATGATCGACGTCGTGTTCCTGCTCCTGATCTTCTTTGTCTGTGCCGCCGCGGGAAACGTCTACGAACTGCTGCTCCCCACAGAGCTGGCTGCGAGCGGCTCGGTCGAAACGGCGAGCCCGGTCGCGCGACCGAAACCGGTCGACGAGGTTTGGATCTACCTCACGGTCGGCGACGACGGGCGAACGCTCATGAAACTCAACGGGACGGAGCACGAATCGTTCGACGACTTGCAGCAGGTGCTGACGAGTCTGGCCGAGATCGCCCCGGAAAGTCCCGTCATTCTCGACATTGCTCCGGCCGTGGAGGCCGGGCAAATGGTTCGGGTCTACGATACCTGTCGCGCGGCGCACTTTCAGTCGATCAGCTTCAGTGCCCGGGCGCAGCCTTCCGAGCCGGCCGTGAAAGGCCCCGCCGTCAAACCGTGAGCCGGATTCCGTCGGGGGCTGTCATCAGATCGACTACGCCGGTTGCGATCGTGAAACAGGGTTATAGACGACAGGCCCCGACCCGTGGCGGATCGGGGCCTGTTTGCATTTGCACAAGTGAGAAGCAGCTTCTCGGATATGAGAATTCGCCGCGACGAAAGCTCGCTATCGCGATCACGGGTCGCCCGGAGGGCAGTCGCCGTTGCCCTTTTCGACGCCGTTGCGTCGCGATGGACAGCGGGCAAATTGCCGTTCGACAGGGCCCTCTGCCACGATTGAGAAACCGATAGCCAAGCCGCGGCGATCGCGATTTCGGTCGCTTGAATCCCTGCGCGGGTTGTGTCATAGTCCAGCCTTTGCTCCAGACCCGCAGTGAGCCTTTCTGCGCTTTTTGAGCGCAGAGGACAGGCTCCGTGTATCCATGTCCAGGGGATGACCTTGCTTTTCGCCGCCGGCTCGATCGCCGAATTTTTGCAGGGGCACGTCTATTCCGAAGCGTGGGCTCTCGTCATCGCGGCCCTGATCCATGCGATTCTGATCATCCATTTTTTTGCCGTAGCGCCGCTGTTCTACATCTGGCTCGAGCGGAAAGTGGCCGGTCGAATTCAGGATCGACTCGGCCCGACGCGCGTCGGGGGTAAATTCGGCTGGCTGCAAACCCTTGCCGACGGCGTGAAGCTGATTCAGAAAGAAGACCTCTGTCCACAGGCAGCCGATAAGCTGCTGTTCCGGGCTTCACCGTATCTGGTGTTCGTCGCGTCGTTCGGCGCGTTCATCGTGCTCCCCTGGAGCGACGGCTGGGTGGCGCAGAACCTCGACGTGGGGATCTTCTTCATGCTCGCCGTGATGTCGCTGGAGGTGATCGGCGTGATTCTCGCCGGCTATTCCAGCGGCTCGAAGTGGTCGCTCTTCGGCGGCATGCGCGAGGCGGCCCAGGTTGTGAGCTACGAAATTCCCATGGCAATTTGCGCGCTGGTCCCTGTAACGGCCGCCGGCACGCTCAATATGGTCGACATCAGTTGGATGCAGTCGGGGGCGTTCACGAACTGGCTCATCTTCCACGACCCGTTCTGCCTGGGGGCGTTTTTCGTGTACTTCACCGTCGCAACCGCCAGCGTCAAGCGGGCTCCGTTCGATCTAGCCGAGGCCGAGAGCGAGCTTGTCGCCGGGTTTCACACCGAATACAGCGGCATTCGCTGGTCTTATTTCTTCATGGCCGAATACGCGAGCATGTTCGCCGTCAGCGGGATCGCCACGGCGCTCTTCCTCGGCGGCTGGAACACGGGTATCGGCATCGAAGCGGCCCTGCTCGATCCGCTCCGCGGCACAGCAAAGATCGGCGCCCTGGGTGGCTTCTCGGTCGGCAACTATATCGCCAATCTCGTCGGCTGCGTGGTCTTCATCACCAAGGGCTGCCTTCTGGTCTTCGTGCAGATGTGGGTCCGCTGGACATTGCCTCGTCTTCGCATCGATCAGGTGATGGTCACCTGCCTCAAGTACCTTCTGCCGATCAGTTGCTTTCTGTTTCTGGGGGTGACGCTCTGGCCGCTCGCCGTGCACCAGCTCACCGGACAGACAACGCTCTTATCACAAATGAATATCGGCGGCATCGAATTTGGTGTGCCACTGGGAAACAAAGCTTACCGGCCCATTCCGCCGCGACATTCGGGAACGTTCGAGTCGAAGACGTCACACGTTGAGCCTGCTGTCGAAGCCCCCGCGGAAATCCAGCATACGGCAGTTGTCAGGGCGGCCCAAATGAGAGCGGAGGTGCGGCCGTGACCGCGGTTCTCGACTTTCTGTTCTGGCTGTTTCACGACGGAGCGGTCTCGATCTTCGGGGTTGTCACCGTTCTGGCGGCAATCGCCGTCGTCGTCAGCCAGAACGTGGCCCGCATGGCGTTCTGGTTGATCATTTCGCTCGGTTGCACCGCCGGGCTTTTCTTCTCGCTGAATGCCGACTTCGTGGGCGCGGCACAACTCCTGATCTACGTCGGCGGAACGCTGGTGCTCCTGATCTTCGGTGTGATGCTCACCGCCAGCGGCCCGTTTTTGAGCATCAAGACCAGCCCGGGTGAGGGAGTTCTCGCCGGGGTGGTCGGGGCGCTTCTGCTCTCGCTGATTCTTTACACGGCCTATGCCGTCGATTGGGTGAACGTCAGCCCGCGCCCGATTCAGGGGCGGGTCGAGGTTGGCTTCAACCCGCCCGCGGAAGGCAACACCACCCGGGCGCTGGGTTTGAGCTTTCTCGGGGCGCGGCCCGACAAAGATCTCGGCTCGACCGGAGTCGTGCTGACATCGGGATATCTGCTTCCATTCGAAATCGTTTCGGTGCATCTCCTGGTCGTGCTGATCGGCGCCGCCTATCTGGCCCGGTCCAAGCGTCGCAAGGATTCCTCCACCGAAGCCTCGCTCTGATTTGCCGAGTCGCTGAATATGCTTGCCCCGGACCTCAACTTTTATCTGTTCATCGCCGGCGTCTTGTTCGTCTGCGGCGTGGTCTGCATGGCCACCAAGCGGAATGCCGTCGGCGTCTTGATGGGCGTCGAGCTGGTCTTGAACGGAGCCAATCTGAATTTCGTGGCGTTTGCCCGATACACGGCGCTGGGTCTCGATGGTCAGATCCTGTCGCTGTTCGTGATCGTGCTGGCCGCCGCCGAAGCGGCGATCGCTTTGGCGATCGCTCTCAATTTCTACAACAACCATCTGACAATCGACGTTGACCGGGCCGATGAATTGAAGGGCTGAGATTCGGCGGCCCGCCACTTCATTTCGAATGCCCAGCCGCACGCGGTAGGAACCAATAGAAACGATTATGCCTCCGGACGACGCGACACAATTGGGACAAACGCTCAG
>JAGVKR010000284.1 GCA_020050375.1 Planctomycetales bacterium | reverse complement strand
TCGCAATCACTCGGGCCTCCTTGCCATTCGGGATGGCCAGAAGTACCCGAAAACCAAAAATCAGCAAAGATCAACTGCATACGGCTGAAGAGTTACAAATGTCTAAGGAAACCTCAAACGCAAAATCCAAAAAACCAACAGCCTTTTTTCATCCTTTTGAATTTCGGATTTCATTAGACATTTGTATTTCGTCATTCGAGCTTCACTAGACGTTCGACATTTTCGCCAATTGCCCCGAGGCTCCCATGAATCTTTTTTCAGAACACGCTCTGGCTGAAACCCGCCGCTATTTCTTCGGCAGGATGGCGGCCGGGATCGGGACGGCGGCGCTGGCTTCTGTCATGAATCCGCGGCTGTTTGCCGAGACGACGCAGCCGACTGTGCCGACGGAGCTGGCGACGTTCGGCTCGCTGCCGCAACTGCATCAGCTTCCCAAAGCGAAGCGGGTGATCTGGCTGTTCATGGCCGACGCCCCTTCGCAGCTCGACTTGTACGACTATAAACCCAACCTGCAGGAGTATTTCGACAAGGATCTCCCCGAATCGATCCGCAACGGGCAGCGGATCACGACGATGACCTCCGGGCAGAAGCGCTTCCCCGTGGCGCCGTCGGTCTTCAAGTTCGCGCAGCACGGGCAATCGGGGACATGGCTCAGCGAACTGCTCCCCAACATCGCCTCGGTCATCGACGACATCGCCGTCGTCAAGACGGTCAACACCGAGGCGATCAATCACGACCCGGCGATCACATTCATCCAGACCGGCAGCCAGATCCCCGGCCGGCCGAGCGCGGGGGCCTGGCTCTCGTACGGCATCGGCTGCCCGAACAAGGATCTGCCGGCTTACGTCGTGCTCCATTCGCGGCTCGCCGCCGGCTCGCAGTCGCAGGCGCTCTTTTCGCGGCTGTGGGGCTCGGGCTGGCTCCCCACCAAGCATCAGGGGGTGGCGCTCCGCTCGGTCGGCGATCCGGTCCTCTATCTGTCGAATCCGCCGGGGGTCTCCAACAGCCGCCGGCGCGTGATGCTCGACGGGCTGAGCGAGCTCAACCAGAAGAAGCTGGCGGAAGTCGGCGACCCCGAGATCAACGCCCGAATCGCGCAGTACGAAATGGCGTATCGGATGCAAACTTCCGTCCCCGAGCTGATCGACATGTCGAAGGAGACGAAAGAAACGCTCGACATGTACGGCCCCGAAGTGACGCAGCCGGGCACGTATGCCTACAACTGCCTGCTCGCGCGCAGGCTCGCCGAGCGCGACGTGCGGTTCATCCAGGTCTTCTTGCGCGGGTGGGACCATCACGGCAACCTGCCGCCGCAGATCCGCCAGTTGACGCAGGCCGCCGACCAGCCGACCGCCGCCCTGCTCAAGGACTTGAAGCAGCGCGACATGCTCAAAGACACGCTGGTCGTCTGGGGGGGCGAATTCGGCCGCACCGTTTACAGCCAGGGAACGCTCACGAAAGAGACGTACGGCCGCGACCATCACCCGCGCAATTACACGATGTGGATGGCCGGCGGCGGCGTGAAGGGAGGGATCGTCCACGGCGAGACCGACGACTTCAGCTACAACGTCGTCGACAAGCCGGTCCACATCCACGACCTCAACGCGACGATCCTGCACTGCCTGGGAATCGACCACGAGCGCCTGACCTACCGCTACCAGGGCCGCGATTTTCGATTGACCGACATCGAAGGGAAGGTCGTCAAGGAAATCCTGGCGTAGCGCCGCCGACTCATTGACAGTCCGATTGGCGCCGATTACCGTCAAATTATGGACTACTCGCACCTAATCACCATCGAACCGGATAAGCGCAGCGGCCAGCCGTGCATTCGCGGGCTTCGCATGACCGTTCAGGACGTCCTGGAGTATCTCGCTTCCGGCATGTCGGTCGACGAGATTCTGACGGACTTCCCGGACCTCACCGACGAGGACATCCGGGCGTGTCTCGCGTTCGCGGCAGATCGTGAACGGCGGCTGCGCGTGATCCCGCTGAAATGAAACTGCTCTTCGATCAGAACTTATCGCATCGGTTGGTAACGCTGCTGGACGCCGAGTTCTCCGGCTCGCAACATGTTCGGGGCGTTGGAATGGCCACCGCTCCCGACCCAGCCGTTTGGGCGTATGCCGCGAACGAGGGGTTGGCGATTGTCTCGAAAGATTCGGACTTCCAACAGCGCGCCGTGTTGCGAGGCCATCCGCCCAAAGTGGTCTGGGTCCGCTTGGGGAACTGCTCGACGAATGACGTTGCGGACTTGCTACGCCTGCGCCATGCAGACCTGTTGGCGTTCGAGGCCGATCCGGTCGCATCTTTCCTCGCACTGTCGTAACGTCGCGCAGCCGTCACGCGGAATCACAGAAATAATTAGGTGTCGTCTCCGGCCTTGCAACATCGCCTTGGCTCGTGCAAGCGAGTGTCATCCGCAATAACGTCCGCAGCGACGTAACCTGCTGGCGGCATTCCGATTGGGATTGACCCCCCCCAGCGATCTTGGTACATGCCCGCATCGACTGCGCCGTTTCAGGGGCATTTCCCGGGCCAGACCGGCTTGCTGCGCGGGAATTGCCGCTGAAAATGGCGTTGTTCGGAATCCCACATCATCAGTGTCTCGAAAGCTCGCGGCCTTCGTCTGCCGATCGGCGCCGTCGATCGCAACGCAGTCGTTTTGGAGAAACGTCGGATGTCGTCCACAGCCACGCTCACGGCCACCCGAGAGAAATTCTTCGTCGAGATCATCAAGCCGTCGCATTATGACGACGACGGCTACGTGATCCAATGGCTGCGAGCCTTCATCCCCTCCACGTCGCTGGGGGCGCTCCACTCCCTCACGGAAGAGGCCCAGTCGCGGCAGATTCTCGGCGAGAACGTCGACATCACGATGACCAGCTATGACGAATGTCATACGGTCATCCCGACGGCCAAAATCATCCGCAAGATTCAGGAGGAAGGGGGCCGCGGGCTCGTCCTGATGGCGGGGGTTCAATCGAATCAGTTTCCGCGCGCGGTGGACATCGCGGCGGAGTTCCGCGCGGCCGGCCTTCCGGTGGCGATCGGCGGATTCCACGTCAGCGGCTGCATCTCGATGCTGTCGGAGCTGCCCCCCGAGATCAAAGCGGCTCAGGAGATCGGCGTGACGCTGTTTGCCGGCGAAGCGGAAGGAACGCTCGCCGCCCTGATCCAAGACGCGTATCACAATCGCTTGCAGCCGATCTACAACCATCTGCTGGCCCTCCCCGACTTGCAGGGGCAGGTGACGCCGTATCTGCCGAAGGAGATTGTCCGTCGTTCGTTCAACTTCACCGCGTTCGACGCCGGGCGGGGTTGCCCGTTCCGGTGCAGCTTCTGCACGATCATCAACGTGCAGGGGCGCAAATCGCGGTGGCGCGACGCCGACGACGTTGAAAAGCTGGTGCGGGCCTACGCCACGAAGGGGGTCAATCGGTTCTTCATCACCGACGACAACATGGCCCGCAACAAGAACTGGGAGGCGATCTTCGACCGCCTGATCTACTTGAGAGAGAAAGAGAAGATCAAGATCCGCCTGTTCCTGCAGGTCGATACGATGTGCCACAAGATCCCCGGCTTCATCGAGAAGGCGACCCGCGCCGGCTGCAACCGCGTCTTCATCGGGATGGAGAGCGTCAGTCCCGAGAACCTGGCCGCGGCGAAAAAATTCCAGAACAAGATCAGCGAATACCGGACGATGCTTCAGGAATGGCGGTCGCGCGGGGCGATCACGTTCGCGGGCTACATCCTCGGCTTTCCGGCCGACACGCCGGCGACGATCCGCCGCGACATCAAGCTGATCCAGAAGGAGCTGCCGGTCGATATTCTCGAGTTCTTCATCATGACGCCGCTGCCGGGCTCGGCCGATCATAAAGCCCTTTACGAAGCGGGAGTCCCGATGGACCCCGACATGAACAAATACGACGTCGAGCACGTCTGCACGGCCCATCCCAGGATGACCGCCGACGAATGGCGCGGGATCTACAACGAAGCCTGGCACCTGTACTACACCCCGGAGCACATCGAGACCCTCATGCGCCGAGCGGAAGTTGGGCGCGGGCCGGGGGCGCAGAAAGTCCTCGACACGATCATGATCTATTACGGCAGCTACCGTTTCGAGCGGATGCACCCCCTGCAAGGGGGGATCGTCCGCCGCAAAATCCGCACGACGCGCCGTCCGTCGTTCCCTCTCGAAAATCCGCTGACGTTCTATGCGAAGCGTGTGTGGGATCTCGCCGCGACCTGGTCGCAGGGAGCGCTGTTCTACCTGAAGCTGCAGGCGATCCGCCGCCGCATTCTGAGCGACCCCGCGCGAAAGCAGTACAACGATCTGGCGCTATCGCCGGTCGAAATCGAAGAGGAAGAACACGAGGCTGCTCAGGCGGCGACGGTCGCGCAAACTCCGGCGGCTCCGGTCTTGCTCCCGCTCCTCAAGCCGGTGGCGGCCGAGGGAGGCTGCGGCTCCGATTCGTGCGGCTCGGGCGAATGCTCGGACGTGAAGCACGCGGCGTAACGGACGGTCGCGCACGGAAGATCGTAGCACAGACAGTTAGTCTGTACGTCAATGATGTGCGCTTCACCATCGTGAGTTCGCGACTATCGCTACACGTTGTCGCGTTGCGTCAATTCGAACGCCGGCGTAAGAGTGCGCGATCCGATGCATGATTTAATGTCGTTCGAGGTGCTCTTACACACGGACTATCAGTGCATCCGTTAATCCGGGAAGGGAACCGATCCCTGTGGTGATTGGGATCGTCGGCACTCCGGTGTGAACCCTTTGGGTTCGCTCTTTCCACCGCACGTCGCCGATCAGCAGATGCACCCGTGACTGCATTCGGCGATCCCGTTTCCATTGAAAAGATGCATGATCTTTTGTATACTATTTGGGTGCCCCCATTGACATCGTTGATTGATCGTTCGTCGGACGTGGCATTCCTGGCGACCGTTTTTTGACGAGCGACTTCACCGACCAACGACAACCTTGCCAATCCCATCGCCGCAATTTCAAAAATGTGCAACTGCACACATTTTTCAACAACCCCCCGATCCGTGATACCGGCGATCGCTGCGAGCAACTGTTGCCCGGAGCCTTTTTTCGTGTGTTTTCGTGACTTTCGTGGTGAAATCTTCTTGTACCACAAGACGAAAGGTTGGCTCGATTATGCATTTTTCCTGACTTTTATGCAGCGTGAAATGCGGAACATTCACCGGAACCATTTTGTGTGAAAGGAGATGGAGCTAAAAATGGACGTGCATAACCGGGCAGGTCTGTTTTCCTGTCTGGCGAGTCGCGATTTTTCCTTCCATTCCCGGAATGGAAGAGATTCAAAATCCGACAACTGCATCGGTTTTTGAGATGCGACGACAACGGAACATCTCTGCTCGCCGTTGAGCTCAACCGCTCCTGGAACACGTTTTGGAAAGAAGTTGCCCCGATCCGTCTGATTTGCGTCCCGGATTAGAGGATGCAGCCGTGCTATGTCTGGGGCCTGACTCGTCCTTCCGCCTCGCGTCATCGACGATAGAATCGTGGGATGCTCCACCAAAGACTCAAGACGCTGTGGCTGTTGTGTTTCGTTGTTGCCGGGATGTGCGCCGTCGGCGCGTTTTCCGTTCCGATCCATGCCCACGAACCGAATGCACCGTTTCGAATCGCGTTGACGATCGAGCTCGGTCTCGATCGGGGGCAGAACCCGGGCTCGCTCTTCGAGGTCACCGATGCCAGCGGGCGCGTCGTGGCCGGCGCGGGCTTCGCCGGCGGATACAATACGCAGCCGCGCAGCGATCGCGCGCAGTTGCAGGTATTCGTCCGCAACCCCGAACGGCAGACTCCGTGGCAG
>JAGVKR010000126.1 GCA_020050375.1 Planctomycetales bacterium | reverse complement strand
CGATCGTTACGCAGCGCCGGTTGCTGCCAGCCTGCAGCAGGCGGGGTGGAACGCCCAAGTCGTCTCGCTTCCCCCCGGCGAACAGACCAAGTCGCAGGTTTCGGTCGCCCGCATCCACGATCGGCTCGTTGACTGGCAGGCCGACCGGCAGACGCTCGTCATCGCCGTCGGCGGAGGGGTGATCGGCGACCTGGCGGGATTCGTCGCGGCGACATACGCCCGCGGCGTCCCCTTTGTGCAGGTCCCGACGACACTGCTCGCACAGGTCGACAGCTCGGTCGGCGGAAAAGTGGGCATCAACCATCCTCGCGGCAAGAACTTGATCGGTGCCTTCTACCAGCCGCTGGGAGTTTTCATCGACACGTCGCTCCTGGCGACGTTGCCCGAACGCGACTATCGCTCGGGCCTCGCGGAAGTGATCAAATACGGAGTCATCCTCGATGCGCCCTTTTTCGAATCGCTCGAAGCCAACGTCGCGGCGATCAATCGACGAAACCCGGACGTGTTGCGGTCGATTGTCACCCGCAGTTGCCGGTTGAAGGCCGACGTGGTCGAGCAGGATGAATTCGAGCAGAGCGGCCTGCGGGCCGTGCTGAATTACGGCCACACCTTTGCTCACGCCTTCGAGGCGCTGTACGGCTACGGCGAATTGCTGCACGGCGAGGCAGTGGCGATCGGAATGGTCTACGCCAGCCGCCTGGCCGAACGACTGGGGCGGATCGCGCTGTCCGTCGCCGACCGACAGACTAACCTGCTCGAAGCGGTCGGGCTGCCGATTCAATTGCCGCAAGCCAACCGTCCGACCGCTGCGGCGCTGCTCGAATGCATGCGCCTCGACAAAAAAACCGTCGCCGGAAAACTGCGGTTCGTGCTCCCGACGAAGCTCGGCCACGTCGAGCTCGTTCCGGTGGACGAGACGGAAGTCCGCGCAGTGCTCGAAAGCGGCGGGTGAAGACACGCTGCACGGCGGCTTCGTATCGCTGAGCCAGAACCAAAACAAGTTTCAACCACAAAAGATACGACACGCTCGACTCGCCGGCCAGTTCCCGGTCGGGTTCAGTGTCTGGTTAGGCGGTCTTGATGGCAGCGGGTGCGATCTGAGTTGCCAGCCATTCGGTTGGCGCGGCGGCGGTCGTTTTCGTACAGCGCTCACCAGGCAGATCTTGTCGCAGGACATCGCCCGGCAAACCTGCGCGCCAGAGATGGGTCGCGCGTCCACCCACTTACTTGCTGGCGCTTCGAGGCGGGCGCGTACCGAGCGACAAACTCGATCAGGTTTGGCCCATCATCGCCGCTAACGTCTTGGCGCTCAGGAACAGGCGATACGGATTGCCCGGCAGTACCGCGAAGTTCCAACGCTCGTAGAACGACTTCGCCCGGTCGTTGACACAATCGAGAACGACCGCGACGAACGCGAAGGTCTGACCCGCCTCATAGCAGTCGCGAAGCGCTTGCGCGAGTAGCAGATCCCCCAGTTTTCTGCCTTGATGCGCGTGATTGACACCAAGCCAGGCCAGGACTGCAACGGGAAGCGCGCGCCGCGGGAGCTGCCGAACGAGATCCGATGGCAGGTCCCCGAAATCAACCTGTCCGGTGGCCAACGTAAAAAATCCGGCGATATTTCCCCGAGGGTCGAGTAAAATCTTTGTTGCCGACAACCGCTTGTCCTGATGTTGGAGCGCCTTCGCACGGAGCCAGTCGTTGACCAATTCTTCACCGCAGTCAAATCCTCGGCGAGGGTGGCGACGCTCGAGCGTCTCTAACCGGAACCCCTCCGGCAGTACGACGCCGCTCACCGCTTCCCCCGCATGAGGCTCCCGAGGCGCTTCTGAGCCGGAGTGAGGTTCGCGGGCGCCTGGAGCGCCTGCCAGAAGGCCAGTTGCTCTTGAGAGCTTAGCCGGATTGTCCGGTGCCGCGCACCGGTGACTTCCCGCCGCGCCTGCGCGACCATCACCGTTCGGACGTAATCACTAACGCTGATCCCTCGCAGTTCGGCCGCCTCGGCCAGCGCCTGCTTGCTCTTGGCATCCAGACGGACCATCAGCGGGCTGGTTCTGGAAGGCGTGGTTCCTGTTTTGGATTTGGCCATTGTTGAAGTTCCTCGCGCTGCATTGTATTGCCAATTGCAATGCAAGCAAGATCAAGCCGCAGCTTGAGACAGCAATAGGCCATCTGTTTCGACGAACGACCGATTGCAAGCGACCAAAACGCTCGGCGAGTCGTTGGCCGGCCAAGTCGTCCCGGTGCGAATACACCAGCGGGTCGTCACCACGCGCGGCCTTCGAGTTCCAGCACGCCGTCGTCGATCATTTTCTGCGCTTGGCGTTCGAGGTTCGTGCGCAGCCGTGCGTAGTTCTCGGGAAGCTTCGCTTGCGGGAGCCCTTCCAGGACGCGCATCGCGTAACTCGGGCGCTGCTGGTGCTCGATGAGAATCTGGGCCAGCTTGAGGCGGGCCTGAACGCCCCGTTTCTCGAAGCGCACCAGATAGTCTTCAAGGAACGGAACCGCCTCGTTGTAGAGGTTCTCGGCACAGAGCCGATCGACAAATTTCAGCAACTCTTTCTCGGCGAGCTGCCAATGCGCCGCAAAGTGGCTCGTCTTTTCGTAAACCGCCAGCGCCGCCCCCGCATTGCCCTCCGCCAGCAGCTTGCGAAATTGTTCCTGCGCCTGGATGAATCGCTCGGCGGCGGATTGGTTGGGGGCCGTCGCGAAATCGTCCGCCGCGATTGGACGGGCCGTGATGTCCTTCTTTCGGGATGACCTCGATTTCATGAATCGTCCCGACATCGATGTGAAGACGTCCCACCCTTCGCAGTCGACCCACTTCAATTTCAACATCGTCACGCCGAGGGCGATCCCCAGTAGTGCGCCGAACGCGTGTCCAAATTCGCTGCTCAATTGAAACCCTTTGAGTCCGGCGTACAAAAGATTGCTGCCAATGTAAAAAATGGCCATCCATAGCACCGATATTTCAACTTCTGCCGATCCATATCGCGTGAAACCGGAGTAGATCCACACGCACTGGACCTCATTTTCGGGGGCCCAGATGAGTGCCATACCCAGAAGCGCGAAGATCACAGCCGAAGCGCCGATGCTGCGTCCCTGGTCGAACCAGCATTGTTCAAGCGCCGCCTGAAAAGCCGCCAGGCCCAGATAGACGATGAGAAACTTCCACCAGCCGATCTTGCCCTCGACCACCATCCCGAAAACCCAGAGAAAAAACATATTCCCGATGAGATGCACGAAGCCCCCATGCATGAAGTTGCGGGTCACCCATTGCACGGGCTGCAGACCGGCGCCGTACTCCAGCCCCCAGGCTTCGATGCTCTCTTCGCTTCCCATTCCGGTGACGAAGAAAACGATCGTGTTCGCGACGATCAGCGCAATTGTCACCCACGGATAGTGCCGAGCGTGCGAAGCACCCGCGTACGGAGGAGGCTCGACATCCCAGGGTATGAGCATGACGGGGTTCCGGCGTTCGATCCGCGAGAGTTGAATCGTCAGTCTTCAACAACGAACGTAGGCGCTCGGCGGATCAGAATCAGCCGGGAATTGCGTTGCCAGCCCTGCGCACTGCCGTTCTCAGCGGCTGTGAGCGGCGCCGTTCACAGGTCTTCGTGCCGGAAGTGGGCGTTCTGGACCGGCACGACGCATTTGAGCGTTTCCAGCAACACCGCGGCCGGTGAACCGATCGCGTCGACTTCGGCGACCAGTCGCGCGGGGTATTGGTCGACCACCGGTTTTGTTTCCTGCTCGTAGACCTCAAACCGCTTGCGGATGATCTCTTCCTGGGCGTCGTCGGCACGGTTCTCGCGAATCGCCCGGCGCCTGATGCGGTGAATCATGGCCTCGGTGTCGGAACACTTGAGGTGGACGATCTTGAGGACTTCGACGTGCGCTTCGACCAATTCGACCTGCCGGCGATTGCGGGGAATGCCGTCGAGAATCAGCAGATCTTCGTGCGGTTTGTAGTGCGACAGAACGGTGAGGGCGTCGAGATGTCGTTTCCAGATCTTGATCGTGAGCTCGTCGGGGACGAGCATCCCCTGCGAGCTGTACTTGTAGATCTCGCGTCCTTCGGGCGAACCGATGTCAAGCGAACGGAACACGTCACCGACTGAGAGGTGAAAAAAACCCGGGATCTGGCCGAGAATCCGCCCCTGGGTTCCCTTGCCCACTCCGGGCGCGCCGAACAACAACACCGAATGGAACCGCGGCTGCGACATCTTGAATCACTCTCCGGTTTCGCGGGCGCAGAGTTGTGCCCGCTCGGGCCATTCTGCCGCGTCGTCTGTCTTCCCAAAATGTAATAGTAAACAGAACGACGGGGGGTCACAACTCCACCGCCGCAGAGCGCCGCTTGCCCGGCGTTTCGCCACCTCCTATGATCGCCGCATCAATCACCTTCTGGTTTGGGAGAGACCGCCGGTATGGGCCTGTTCGACAAGCTGAAACGCAGCCTGCAAAAGACCAAAGATCTGCTGCAGACCGACGTTCGCGACCTGTTCAAGCCGGGTGAGCTCCTCACTGAGGCCCGAATCGAGGAATTCTACGCCCGGCTGATCCGAACCGACATGGGCGTGGCCTCGGCCAAGGCCATCGTCGCCGAACTGCGCGAAAAGCACCTCGGCCGCACGGTGGTCATCGACGAGATCTGGGAGACGGTTCGTGCGAAGCTCAAAGGGCTGCTCCTGGGGTCGGGCGACAGCCTGTGGGACGTCGAACGCCCGCTGTCGCCGCTGCGATTCGCTCCCGAAGGGCCGACGGTCATCCTCGTCGCCGGCGTCAACGGAGTGGGCAAAACAACCTCCATCGCCAAGCTCGCCAACCTGCTGATCAAAAACGGCAAAAAAGTCGTGCTCGCGGCGGGAGACACGTTTCGCGCGGCGGCCGTCGAGCAACTGACGCTGTGGAGCCAGCGCCTGAGGTGCGAGATCGTCACCAAGCCGAGCGGCTCCGATCCGGCCGCCGTGGCTTATGCCGGTTGTGCGCGGGCCCTCGAAATCGGGGCCGACGTGGTCATCGTCGATACGGCGGGGCGGATCCAGACGCAGCAGAACCTGATGAAGCAGCTCTCGAAGATCCAGCGGGTGATCTCGGACAAAATCCCCGGCGCCCCGCACGAGGTCCTGCTCGTCCTCGATGCCACCACGGGCCAGAACGG
>JAGVKR010000401.1 GCA_020050375.1 Planctomycetales bacterium | reverse complement strand
GGCAGAAGGTTGCGGGCGGGCGGTTTCGACTTCTGTCCTTCTGTTCTCTGACGCTCTCGCCCTCTTCGGCATCGGGCGTCCCCGTCGGCTCCGCGTTATGCTCCGCGCGGTCCGATTTGAGACGATCCCCCCCCTCAATCCCCTCGCGAACGGGGGGAAGTCGGCCCCCTCCCCGTTCTTGGGGAGGGGGTTTGTGAATGCCTCATTTGAAGCCGCGTGAGGTATAAACAGCCTATCGAATGCCAGCGGCAGGCGCCGCTTGTTTCGGCCGTCACGCCGTAAGGCACGGGTGGGCGAACTTTTCCAGCAAGCCGAGCAGTTCGGCGCGCTTGATCGGCTTCGTCGTGTAGTCGTCGCAGCCGGCCGCCAGACATTTTCGCCGGTCTTCGGCCATGGCGTGCGCGGTAAGAGCCACGATCGGGTGGGCATAGCCGGCGCGGCGCAACTCGGCCGTGGCGGCATAGCCGTCGAGCACCGGCATCTGCATGTCCATCAGAATGACGTCGAACGGCATGCCGCGCTCGACTTCTGCCAGCGCCGCATCGACGGCGATCCGACCGTTCTCGGCAACCGTCACGTCGACGCCCGCCTTCTGCAGCACGCGGGCGATCAGTTGCCGGTTGTCGGGCCCGTCTTCGGCCAGAAGCACGCGAACGCCGGCAAGCGGCGGGGCGATCGAAGAATCGACCGCCACGGGCGCGGCGGTCCCGGAAGGGGGATCGCCTGCAGAATTGCCGCGCTGCGGTCCGGCCGCCACCGGCAAGGCCACCGAGCCCCCGGTTTCGGCGGCGATTTCGAGGTGAAATCGGCTCCCTTTTCCAACCGTGCTCTCCACGCGGATATCGCCACCCAACGTCCGCGCAAGCCGCCGGCTGATCGCCAGGCCCAATCCCGTCCCGCCAAAATTGCGCGAGCTGGACGCGTCTTCCTGTGTGAACGGCTCGAACAGCCGCTTCGCATGGTCGGCCGTCATTCCGATCCCCGTGTCGACGACATCGATTTCCAGTCGACATGCTCCGATTGAAGTCGGCGCTGTCCGCACCAAGACGCGCACGCCTCCGGCCGGAGTGAACTTGATGGCGTTCCCGATCAGATTGAACAGGATCTGCCGCAGGCGGGTCGGGTCGGTATACAGAGTGGCCTGGATCGCCCCTTCATATTTGACGGTCAACGCGAGCTGCTTGGCGTCGGCCCGCACCTGCATCAACGCCAGCACGTCGTCAATCAGTCGAACGGGCGACACCTTGAGCGACTCGACGAGCAGTTTTCCCGCCTCGATCTTGGAGAGATCGAGAATGTCGTTGATGACCTCCAGAAGGTGCTCTCCGTTCCGGCGGATCGTCCGAAGCTGGGACCGGTGGTCGTCGAGAGGCAAGGATTCATCGCTATCCTCCAGCATCAAATCGGTGTATCCCAGAATCGCCGTGAGCGGAGTTCGCAACTCGTGGCTCATGTTGGCCAGAAACTCGCTTTTGGCGTGGTCCGCCGCCAGCAGCGCGGTCAGCGCCTGATCTTTCAGCTTCTCATAGATGAGCGTGAACGAGAAGACGACCACGGTGATCCCCAGAATTCCCGAAAGCTCCAGAAGACGCAGCTTGTGAGGTGCAATCACGGCGAACATCGAGCTCGATGGGCCTTCCGAGAAAAACATCATCACCAGCGCGGCGAGCGAGGCCACCAGCCAGAACGCCCCCGTCCGATAACCCATCACCAGCGTCCCCAGCATCGGAACGGCGACGAACCAGCCCAGCGCCGGCGATCGAATTCCATCCGTGTGATAGCTGAGGTAGACCAGAATCACGTACAGCACGAGCGTCAGTAAATTGCCCGCCCAGGCAATCGATTGCGTCCAGCGCATCACGGCTGGCACGAGCAAGACTACAGCCCCGGCCAGCAGGACGGCAAACGACAATGCGGGCGCATCGAGCCAGGCGTAGATCACCGCGAACACCGGCGACCAGAACGCGAGTGCCAGCGTGAAGCCCAGCACCAGCCGCGCGCGACGGTGCGCGTCGGGGCTGCCGCAGCGCAAAACTTCCGGAATCTGGCGATCGTAAAGTCGCAGCACAGTCAATCTTCTGCTCCGCAGCGTGATGTCGGTCGTCTGAGCTCGCGACAAGGAAAACCGTGCCGCAAGCCGCCGCATTGCAACGGCGATTCGCAATCCTTTCGATGCGGGCTGGAATCTGCCACGTGCAAGTCTAGGCTACGAATGATCCCGCCGGCGTCCCATGGAAAGATTTGTCCCGGGCGCGACAAACAGTCGCCGACGGCCGCACAATCGTTATGTTCCCCACGACCGAAGCGGGCATACTCCCGGGCTGACGCAGCGACATGGATCCAAGGGCGGTGCGAATGATCTTGTGAATGGCCATCACTTTGGATACCTTCCCCGCGTTCGACGGTCGGTCACGGATGAAGAGTGGATTGCCATGCAGGGCATCTTGGATCGGCTGGAGACTGACGGAAGTAAACTTGCGGGCTGATTCCGGAGGAACTGCCATGTCCAGGCCAGGTCGTCGCGTGGTCATTGTCGGTGACGGCGAGTTCGCCGAAATTGCCTACGAGTATTTCACGCACGATTCGCCGCACCAGGTCGTCGGCTTTGCAGTCGAGCGGGATTTCCTCAAACGCGACGAGCTCTTCGGGCTGCCGGTCGTCCCGTTCGAAGAGCTCGAGGCCCGCTTCGCGCCGGCCGACCATGCCGCGTTCGTGGCCATCACCTTTACACAGTTGAATCGTGTCCGCGCGCGCCTTTACCGCGTTGTCAAAGCCAAGGGGTTCGAGCCGATCAGCTACGTCAGCTCCCATGCGTTCGTGTGGCACAATGCGAGCATCGGCGAGAACTGCTTCATCTTCGAAAACAACGTGATCCAATACCATGCCCGCATTGGCAATAACGTGGTGCTCTGGAGCGGCAATCATATCGGTCATCGGTCGGTCGTCTGCGACCATTGCTTTCTATCCTCGCATGTCGTTGTCTCAGGCTATTGCGAGATCGGCGAATCGAGTTTCCTGGGGGTCAACGCCACCATTGGCGACAACGTGAAAATCGGTCGCGATTGTGTCATCGGGGCCGGGACCGTGGTCGTCACGGATACAGCGGAGGCCGAGGTCTACAAGGGGGAACGCAACAAGCCTTCCCGCGTTAGCAGCCGGGTGCTGTTCAAGGTAAAGGACGCGGCATGAGGTGGACCAAGAGGGGCCTTATTTATGCCCCCACGGGCCAGCACTCGTGGGCGAAGAAGTACGCCTTTCCGCCCACGCCACTGTTCCAAGCCGGCGTGCTGCGCGTCTACGTCGCCTTTTGTGACGAACACACCGTCGGTCGCATCGGCTGGGTGGACCTCGATCCGGACGAGCCGGCACGTGTCCTGGCCGTATCCCCGCGCCCGGTGCTCGATATCGGTGTCCCTGGCGCATTCGATGAAAATGGCATTCTGCCGACCACCGTCCTTTCCCACGGGGATCGGCTGTATCTGTACTATGTCGGCTATCAGCTCGGTTTCAAGGTGCGCTACTACCAGTTCCAGGGGCTGGCAATCAGTAGTGACGGAGGTCAGACATTCGTGCGCGCGCGCCAGACGCCCGTCATCGACCGGAGCGATCGGGAGTTGCTCAACCGCACGTCGGCATTTGTCATGCACGAAGGCGGCGTCTTCCGAATGTGGTACGTCGGCGGCAGCGAATGGACCGAGGTGAAAGGCAAGTCGCTGCCGGTGTACAACCTGCGCTACCTGGAATCGCCCGACGGCGTGACCTGGCCCGGCGAAGGCCGCGTCTGTCTCGATTTTCAGAATGCGGATGAACATGCCTTTGGCCGGCCCTGGGTGCTCAAGGAGCAGGGGTTGTACCGCATGTTCTACTCGGTAAGAACTCGCTCGCGCGGCTACAGGCTCGGCTATGCCGAGTCGCCTGACGGACTGTCGTGGCAGCGACTGGACGACCGCATCGGCATTGACGTTTCACCCTCGCCCTCCGCTTGGGATTCCGAAATGATCGCTTACTCCAGCGTCGTGCGGCACAAGGACCGTGTTTACCTGTTTTACAACGGCAACAACTGCGGCCAGACCGGTTTCGGTTACGCCGAGCTCGATTCCTGGTGAGAGGGCTACCGGCAAGGAGGCTGGCCGGGGAGGCCGCATGATCCGCGTCGTACGCTACGCCGCCGAGCACCGGAGCGATTGGAATGCATTCCTTGATCGGTCGCGGAACGGGGTCTTTCTGTTCCACCGTGATTACATGGAGTACCACGCCGATCGGTTTCATGACCATTCCCTGCTGTTCCTGGACGATGACCGACTCGTCGGGCTGCTGCCGGCCAGCGAGCGTGAGGGCGCACTGACCAGCCACGGCGGGCTGACGTTCGGCGGCGTTCTTTCGGACGGAAAGATGCGGACACCGCTCATGCTGGAAGTTTTCGAGCAGCTCGTGGCCTACCTGCGCGGCCAGGGAATCGGGCAGTTGATCTACAAAGCGGTCCCACACATTTACCACCGTGTACCGACCGAAGAGGACCTGTACGCCCTCTATCGCCACGGCGGCAGGCTGTTTCGCCGCGACGTCTCCAGCACAATCCTGATGAGGGGGCGCGAGCCATTCAGCAAAGGCCGGAAGTGGAGCGTCAAGCGCGCTCGCGCAAACGGCCTGACCGTCGTCCGCAGCAGCGACTTCACCCGTTTCATGGCCGTCGAAGAAGCCAACCTGCTGGAGAAACACGGCGTCCGACCGACGCACACAGCCGCCGAGCTGGAGCTGCTGGCCAAACGCTTCCCCAAAAACATCAAGCTGTTCACCGCTCAGAAAGGCGACGAGGTGTTCGGCGGCGTGGTCATCTACGAGAGTCGGCACGTGGCTCATGCGCAGTACATCGCCACCACCAGTGCCGGCCGGGAACTGGGGGCGCTGGACGTCATTCTCGACCACCTGTTGAATGAGATCTATGCCGACATCCCGTACTTCGATTTTGGCATCTCGACCGAGAATGACGGAAAGATGCTGAACCTGGGGCTGATCGGAAATAAGGAAAGCTTCGGCGCCCGGGCCGTCGCCTATGATTTCTATGAAGTGGACGTCTGCAATTGATCAGGTTTGTCCTCGGCACCCTGCTCGGCATTGTCGGAAACGGTCCCTGGTAAATCCGAAGGAGCGACAAGGATGATCCATCAATTATCGCATTTTCTCCGCGAATGCCTTCCTCGGAATACCCTCCACCCGGCAGCCTCGTCGGGTATGGCTTCCACTCGCCCCACGGGAGAACGCCTCGTGTTCGTTGGTGGCGTCCCCCGGAGCGGAACCACGCTCGTTCAGCACATCCTTGACTGCCACCCCCAGGTCTTCGGTGGGCCCGAATTCGACTGTATTCCATCCCTCATTCACGCCTGGCGCACGGTGGTCAGTGCACACGATCGCGGCCGCATCCTGGTCTTTTGCACACGAGAGCAGATCGACGCGGCCTTTGCTCATTTGATCGAAGAGCTGCTCTTGCCTGTCGCTGATGCCCACGGGGCGAAGCTACTGAGCGAAAAGACGCCCTTCAACGTGGGAGTGTTTACCGACCTGCTTGGTCTCCTGCCTCGCTGTCGGGCCATTCACGTCGTTCGGGATCCCCGCGCGGTCGTTTCATCGATGTTGCGGGTTGGCATCCGCTGCCGAGAGAAAAACGAGCCATTTCCCTCGTTCGTCGAGAATGCTCGGTCCGCCGTTCAGTTCACGATGGACAATCTCCGGGCCGGGTTCGATGCCGAGAAACTCTTTCCGCAACGGGTGCTGACGGTGAAGTACGAATCACTGGTGACGCAACCGAACGCGACAGTGAGACAGATCTGCTCCTTCCTGGGGATTTCATTCCAATCCGAGATGCTGGAGCCCCAGGCCGTCAGACATCCAGGGACCGAAGAAGTCCTTGCCATAGACAATGGCACCTGGCTGGATCCCGCCTTGGGTTTGCGTGCGATCGAGGGGTCGCGGGTGACCGTCTGGCAAGATGAACTGGGCGTCGTCGACAGCGGGTTGGTCACAGCGGCCTTCCGGGATCATGCCGAGCTGCGGGCCCTGGGGTATCGCTTCGAGTAAGCCCCACCCGGCAAAGAACCATCGCGCAAAGTGCATCGCAAGCCGGGCAGCCGGGCAACTTCTGTGCCGGCGGCAAAACCGGGGTTGAGGCGAATGGCCATTTCGACTATTTCACCCTCTCTCTGCCTCTCCTCTCAGACATTCTTCCTACAGGATCCGGATCATTCCTGCGGAGACCGTTGATGCGTTCGTGTCTGCTGTTCCTGACGCTTCTGGCGACGGCAACGCAAGCAGATGCTGCGCAAAAAGTTGCGTTTCCTTACGACGCGACGGTCGAAGTCGATGAGACCTATGTGCGGAGCGGACCGGGCAGCAAGTATTACCCGACAACCAAGTTGAAGCTCGGGCAGAAAGTCGTCGTCCATCGCCACGACCCGGGTGGCTGGCACATGATCGCCCCGCCGCTTGGCAGTTTCAGTTGGATCCAGGGCCGCTACGTCGAAAAAGCGGTCGACGGGCGCGGCACGATCAACACCAACAACGTCGTCGCCTGGGTCGGCAGCTTCGAAAGCGATATCCGCGAAATCTATCAGCAAAAGCTCGCCCACGGAGATGAAGTGCAGATTCTCGGCGAGAAGCAGCTTCTTCCCGCATCGGGAACCGGGCCGGCAGAATTGTGGTATCGCATCGCGCCCCGGCGCGGAGAATGGCGCTGGATTTCCGGTCAGGCCCTCTCCCCGGCCCCGCGCGATTCCGACAAGACGGCCGACAACCCGTTCGACCGGCCCGTGGAGGTCGGCAGCCGCGCTCGAGCCACTCCCGCCGTCTCAACGGCCAACGACGATCATTTCGAGAAACCAGTCTCCAAAACGACAGGGCGGAATTACCTCGACAATGATGGATTCTCACCCCCCTCGAATTCGGGCGGCAATGCGTCAGGAGATATCGTCGATCGCCCGGTCGTCCGCCGTCAGGGACAAGGCCCTTCCGCAAAACGGCCGGAGGCGGCCGTCTCGAAACGACTCGACACTCAGCTCGACGAACTGGACGGTCTCGATGCCCGGTTTCGCGCCATTCTCGACAAGGATCCGCTGGAGTGGGATTTCACGGAGCTCGAAAACGACTATCGCGGCCTGCGGGCCGAAATCGACAGCGGGAACGTGCAACAGATGATCGACGTTCGCCTCGCGCGGATATCCAGCTACCGGAAGACGCGGGCCGAACACGAAGAATACGAACGCGTCTCACAGGAAACTTTGCGACGCGACGCCGAGCTGGCCGAGATCCAGCGCAGGCAGGAAGCGCAACTCACGGCGCTACGGCAGCCGCGTTATGACGGCGCGGGAATCGTCAACCGTTCTGCGCTCAACCGCAAGGGAGCGCCGCAGTACGCCCTTTTGGCTCCCTCGGGAAAAGTCCTGGCCTATCTCGTCGCCGCCCCGGGAGTCAACCTCGACGCCTGGCTGGGACGGTCGGTCGGCGTCTCGGGAAGTCGCGTCCCGCACCCCGATCTCAAAGCCGATCTGATCACCGTCTTCCGGCTGACACCGGTGCGGCTGGCGCAATAGGCCGTTGAAAAACGGGGACTGGCTCCGGTTGACATCTCTCCACTTTCCACTCTCTCCTCGCTCTCTGGAATTGCGGGTGGCGCCTATCCCCCATTTTCAACGCGCCGTCAGGGGTATTTACCTTTTCTGACGAATCTCAGCCTCTTTTCCCTTGACGGGGGGGGGGGGGGGGGGC
>JAGVKR010000424.1 GCA_020050375.1 Planctomycetales bacterium | reverse complement strand
GGCGGTGGGATTCTGCACCAGCAAGCTCGAGACGGCGCGGCGCCTGGAGCAGGGGGGGGTGCCGACAATTCCGACGATGCCCTGCTCGTTCTCGTCTGCCGGCCGGCCGGATGCGGATTCGAGTGTTGTCTCCGCGATCGGGTCGATGACGTTTCCGCTGGTTGTGAAGCCGAACGACGGCGCCGGCTCGCAAAGCACGTGGTTGATTGCCGACCAGGCGGAATTCGATCGCCTGCGCCCCACGCTCGAAGCCGACCCGCTCCTGGCGACGGCGATCTGGCAGCCGTACATCAAAGGCCGCGCGGTCTCTATCGGCGTGTTGATTTCCCCCGACGGCGATCACATCGAAGTCTTCCCCCCGGCCGAACAGACTCTAAGCGACGATGGTCGCTTTCATTACCTCGGCGGAGTGATTCCCGCCCGCGACGTCGATCGCACAGCGGTTCAAAACGCGGCCCGCGCCGCCTGCCGCGCGATTGACGGACTTCGCGGTTACGTCGGCGTCGATCTGGTCATCCCGAGCGCTGCGCCCACCCGACCGCTCGTCGTCGAGATCAACCCGCGCCTGACAACGAGCTATGTCGGTTATCGCCGAATGACTGACGCTAACCTTGCCGAGCGGATGTTGAGTCCTGTCGATCCAGCCCCGATTGTCTGGCGCGCCGGTCCAGTCGCGTTCAACGTCCACGGAAAAGACGTGAATGATTCCATTGCCACGGCGGAGAACAAGCCGTAGTGTCGGCTGAAGCCGACACGAACAAAGCGCCTCGTGTGGACTGAAGCCCACACTACGAACTTCTCGTTGTCCGGGCCGATGTCGGGATTTCCTTGTATCGAAAACGATCAACCCCATGATCGTTGACCATTCCCACCGCCTGCATGAAGGCGTAGCAGATCGTCGAGCCGACGAAGTTGAAACTGCGGCGTTTGAGGTCTTTGCTGAGCGCGTCGGAGACGTCGGTCTTCGCCGGCACTTCCTTGAACGAACGGGGTTTGTTGACGATCGGTCGCCCTTCGACGAACTGCCACACATAAGCGTCGAAGCTTTCGAACAGCGTCCGATCGTCGTGCACCGGCACGCCCCACTCTTCGTCATGGTAGCGAACCATCAAAGGATCGTCGCCAGACCATGCGCAACGAACGACAGATTTCTTCTGAGGCATGTTCCGAAATGCGGACTGATGCACAAAGCAACCGGCGCTCCTCGACTACCGGGCCGGCCCCACCCGCACATTGCGGAACCGGAACGGCTCTTTCTGCTTGTCGATCCCATCGCTGTGATTCTGGAGACCGAGGTAGCCTTGGGTCTGTCGGAGCTTGATGAGTGGATGCGTCTCTTCATTGAGATCGACAACGACAACGCCATTCTGGGTGACCGTGACGTGCTGGCCTTTGCAGTTGATCTCGAGCGTGTTCCATTCACCGGCGGGGCGCGTGTTGTGCGGGGTGGCCCCGGCGATGTCGTAGACCGACGCGCTGTATTGAAAATCCTTGAGGTCTTTGTATCGCGGAGCCTGGTCATCGAGAATCTGGACTTCAAAACCGGCCGGCGGATCGGCCTCGGCCTCGCGGTGGTGCTTGCCGTCCTCGGGCACGCGCACATAAACGCCGCTGTTTCCCCCGGGGGCAAGCAGATACTCGAGCCTGAGATTGAAATCGTCGTATTGATCGTCACTGCGAAGCCACGTCCCTTTCTCTCCCGTGCAGATCAACATCCCGTCTCTGACTTCCCAGCATTTGTCGGTCGGTTCCGCGGCACCGACCCAACCGCCGAGATCTTTGCCATTGAAGAGCGATTGATGACCGAGCTCCGTCATCCGCAGATTGCGGAACTGAAACTTTCCCCCCTTCGGAACTTCGCATTGGAGGCCCACATAGCCGACGTCGTGCTTCAATCCGCCTACTTTGTACGCCGGTTTTCCATTGATCTTGAGTTCAACCGAATCGCCGATCACGGTGATGTCGAAAACATTCCAGTCGCCCGGCTTCACGAGCCCTTTGCTCGATGCTCCTTTCAGCTTCTTGATATTTCCCTCTTCCCCCTGAAGCGTGTTGATCTGGTAGCTCTCCTTCGGAAAATCCTTGCCGCCGCGCTGCGTGCGGATATAAACGCCCGCATCGTAGTCGGCCGCTTTGAGGGCCTTCCATTCGACGTGCAGAGTGAAATCCTTGTACGTGTGATCGCTGCGCAGCCAGCCGTTGCCCGATTGCAGCACGAGCAACCCGTCTTCGACGCCGACCTCGCAGTCGTTTTCAATCGTCCATCCCTGAAGGGAGCGGCCGTCGAACAGGGAATATGTGAACCCCGAGCTTGGCGGTTTCGACGCTTCCGGCGGAGCCGCGTACAAACCAGCAGGAAGGCCACACAGGCCGACGAGGATTGCGAGGACAGAGAAGGACGGACTAAGTTTCGGCAGGAACCACCGCATCGTAGATGCTCCAGGAGAATGGCGATCGAATGTCGGAGGGAAGCGATGACTGATATTACAATTCTGCAATCCGCTCCGAAACCGAAAGGCCACTGGCCTCCCAATCACGGATCACCGACGTAGAATGAGACAACGTTCGCCAGTTTCGTGCTCGTAACCCGCGTGAGCCCTCCTTTGCCCTTTCCAACGAACCTGGAAGAGACGCTCGTCGTCCCCGCGCCTCAAGCCGGGGCGCCGCCCTCGACCGCGCCGCGCGGGATGGTCGAAATCGTGACCGGCTCGGGGTTGGGGATGGAGCACGAAACGCACGCGCTCTTGCGGGTCCGCCTGCGGGCCGCGGCGCTGGTGCTGTTTGTCGGAATCGGGGTTTTCTTCGTCCGCGATCTGTTCATCACGAATGCCCCGGTGTTCGTGCTCCGCGGGATCACCGTCATCATTCTGGCGGCTGCGACGGGGATTCTTTCGTCGCGGATCGTTTTCTCGCTCCCCCGGCTCCGCCAGATCGAAGTCGGGCTGTTCTCGCTGACGTCGCTTTATTTGGGGGTCTATCAGTATCAGCTCGTGCTTGCCAAGGCACATGAAGGGAATCCGACCTTCGAGCTGGCCGCCGTCAAGAGCTGTGTCTTGTATTTCTTCGCTGTCATGCTGCTGTATGGCACGTTCATCCCCAACACCTGGCAGCGCGCTGCGAAGATTCTCATTCCGATCTCGCTTGTGCCGTTCGTCGTGATGACGCAGCTCCGATACCGGTCGGTCGCCGTCGACACTCTGGCATACGAGATCGCCACGTTCGAGCAGATCAGCGACCACGTGATCATGTTGTCGCTCGGCCTTGTTTCATCACTTTACGGCACGCACATCATCAATGCCTTGCGGGTCGAGGCGTTCGAGGCCCGGCAAATGGGCCAGTATCATCTCAAGGAACGGATCGGTTCCGGGGGGATGGGCGAAGTCTATCTTGCCGAGCACTGCCTGCTGAAACGTCCTTGCGCGATCAAGCTGATCCGACCGGGAAGCCAGGCTGACCCCCAGGCGCTGGCCCGCTTCGAGCGAGAGGTTCGGACGACCGCCAAGTTGACGCATTGGAATACCGTCGACATCTACGATTTCGGGCGGACGGAAGACGGCACCTTTTATTACGTGATGGAACTCCTCTCCGGAATGAGCCTCGCCGATCTGGTGAAAACCCATGGACCGTTACCGGCCGGGCGGGTCATCCATCTGTTGCGGCAGACATGCCGGGCTCTGAGCGAAGCGCACTCCGCCGGCCTGATCCATCGCGACATCAAGCCCGCGAATATTTTCTCGGCCCGCATCGGCGGAGTCTCTGATGTCGCGAAGCTGCTCGACTTCGGTCTGGTTAAGCACACGGCCGACGATCGCAACACAAATCTGACGCCGGATCGCACCTTGAGCGGTTCTCCATTGTACATGGCGCCCGAGCAGGGGCTGTTCAACCGCGCCGATCCGCGGAGCGACATTTATTCGCTCGGTGCGACGGCCTATTTTCTGTTGACCGGCAAGGTCCCTTTCGAGGGCTCAAACGCGATGCAGGTCATGCTGGCTCATGCGCGAGATCCGATCGTGGCTCCTTCGCAAATTCGCACCGACGTTCCGTCCGACCTCGAACGGGTGGTCCTGCGCTGCTTGGCGAAGAAGCCGGAAGACCGCTATCCCGACGCCGACACGCTCGAACAAGCCCTGGCAGAGTGCAGCGCTGCCGGAGGCTGGGGTGACCGCGAAGCGGCCAACTGGTGGCACGATCTGAGTGTTGATGCCACTGAGAAATCGTCGCCGGCTCCGGCGAGCGATGCTCCGGTCGATTTGGCGCAGACCACCGTCGTATGAGGCGCCGCTTGCGGATTGCCTCCCGCCGCCGCTCAATGGGGCAGGGGGGGTAACGATCCCCCCATCTGCAACTCGACGAGGGGGAGCACCGCATTCATGCTTCCCGAACGGAAGCCATCCAGGTCCAGCGCAATGTACTTGAAGCCCAGCTCGTGCAGCCGGTCCGAAACTTTGCGGCGAATGTCTGTCGCCACAAGTCGCGGCAGTTCGTCCGCGGGAACTTCGATTCGCGCCAGATCGTTCGCTTCGTGCCGAACGCGGAATTCGAGTAGCCCGCACACCTCGCGCAGAAAATGCTCCGCCTGATCGACGCGGGCCACCCGTTCGGGGGTGACTTCCAGCCCGTACGCGATGCGGCTCGAGAGGCATGGCGAAGCCGGCTTGTCCCAGACCGGCAGGTTCCAATCCTTCGCCAACGCGCGGACTTCCGCCTTGTTGATGCCGACTTCGATGAGGGGGCTGCGCACCTGATGCTCGCGGGCGGCCTGCATTCCAGGACGATAATCTCCCTGATCGTCAAGATTCGCGCCGTTGACAAGCACGTCGACAGCCAGCTCGGGCGCCAAACTTTCGAGCTGCGTGTACAGTTCGGTCTTGCAGAAGTAACAGCGATTCGGTGCGTTGCGGAGATAATCCGGATTCGAGAACTCGTCCGTTTCGATCACCTGGTGGCGAATGCCGATCTGCCGGGCGACCGCCTCCGCGTGTTCGCGCTCGCCGGTTGCCAGGCTGGCGCTGACGGCCGTAACAGCGACGGCCCGATCGCCGCAAGCCAACCGGGCAGCCTGCGCGACAACAGCGCTGTCCACCCCCCCCGAGAAAGCGACCGCGACGCGACCAAATGAACCGAGGAGTTGCAGCAACTGCTCGCGCTTCGCAGCCAGATTGTTTGCAGACTGGCTCATCACTTTCTTCTATCACAAAAACCCCATCTTCACAACAACTGAAGCTCCGCGTAGAATCCGGAGAGCGTGGCGATTTGTCGTCAAATCGCCGACATTGTCCTCGTCGGTAGATCGAGTATCTGATGAAGCTTCCCTCATCGGGACGCGCCCTCATTCTGACGCTCCTGCTTTTGCCGCTCGCGATTGCGATGCAGCCTGCCGGGTTCGCGGCCGTCGTTACGGCCGAGCATCGAAAGCAGGTTGCCGAAATTCGCAAGAATCTCAACAAGGTTCAGGCGCTGATTGGCAAGCGCGAATTGAGCGACGCCGAGAGGATTCTCAAAACCTCCGAGGAACAGATCAGGCAGATCATCGCGGACGCGGAGATCGACGAGAAGCATTCTCTGGTTGCCCCGCTGCTCAAGCAGCTCAACCTGACGAGGGGGTTGCTCACCAAAAAGCAGGCGGGAGGCGACGGGAAGCCCGAGGGGATCGGCTTCGAGAAAGACGTGGCGCCGATTCTTGTCGCCCGCTGCCTCAACTGCCACGGCGAGACAGACCCCAGCGCCGGCCTGCGCTTGAACACCTTTGCAAACATCGTTCAGGGGTGCGGCGGCAAACTCGTCGTCCCCGCAAATCCGAACGCGAGCATGTTGATCCGCAAAGTCACGGCCACCGGCAAGCAACGCATGCCGCGCGACGGCGATCCGCTTTCCGCCGATGAAATCCGAAAGATCGCGGCTTGGATCACGGCCGGTGCGAAGTTCGGTGGAGACAACTCGACGCCGCTCGAAGATCTCGCCAAAGTCGAAGGTGACGGGAAGGCCGCTGCGGGACCGGTGACGATCAATAAGCCCGCGGGGGGGGAGCGAGTTTCGTTCACGCGCGACATTGCGCCGTTCATGGTCAATCTCTGCGTCAATTGTCATAGCGCAAACGGGCAGGGGACTCGACAGACAGGATTCGCGCTCGACACGTTTGAAAAGCTGATGCGGGGAGGCAAAGGAGGGGCGGTCGTTTCGCCCGGGAGTCCCAAAGACAGTCGCTTGTGGCGTCTCGTCGGTGAGCAGGATCCAATCAAAATGCCGCCCGGCCAGGCGCTGATCACCCGCAACAATTGGAACAACCTGCGAACCTGGATCGAAGAGGGGGCGAAGTTCGACGGGACGGACGCCCAGGTTCGGGCCCCGTTGCGGTCGCTCGTCCCTTCCGAAGAAGAACGCCGCGCAAAGGAGCTCGCCGCGCTCGGTCCCGACGAGTTGATCCAGCGTCGCAAAGACCGCGCCAGCGAGCTCTGGCGCGCCGCCCTCGGCAAAGACCAGGCGGCCGAATACGCCGGCAAGAACGCGCT
>JAGVKR010000478.1 GCA_020050375.1 Planctomycetales bacterium | reverse complement strand
TAATTCGAGGTCCTGGCCGGCGATGCCAGCGGCGGCGCCGCGGCGATGGACGTCGGCGCGCCGTAACCGTAAGGCAGGGCCGAAATGGCGGTGCCGGGCGTCGTCGGGACATAGCGCACCGTCTGTTGCGGCACCGTCTGCGTTCCGTATTCCGAGATCCGCCGCGTCACCTGGTAGGGGACCGTGCGATAGGACGTCCGCGTCTGATACGTGGTGCGGGCGACGCTTTTCGTGGTCAATCGCGGGACCCACACCGATTGATAGCTCCCCTCGTCGACCAACACGTTTTCATAAACGGTCGAAGGGACTGTTTCCGTCACCGCTTCGTTCCGGTATTCGGTGGCAACGACATCGCGCTGCTGCAAAACCGGCTGCTGCGTGTATTGCGTTTCGACAACGGCCTGGCAACTTGCTTGTGGCACGGGGGTCGTGCAGCAGCATTGCGGCTGCTTGCAGACTCGGCAGCAACAATCCCGCCGGCCGGCGGAGACCGTCTGCTGCGAAACGACCGGAACCGTCGCGGCCAGAGCCACGAACATCAGGCGACTGCAAATGGCCTTGAACATGTGTCGTCACTCTCCTCTGGTAAGGGCGGAGCGCGTCCGTCCGGCCCGATCGGGCATGGGCCAGGCTTCCCCCTGCGCATTCGATTCGCCTCCCTGTTATCGGCATAATCGTCAAAGTCACGTTAATCGAATTTGTCGAATTTGTGTCGCACCGAACAAACCAACTGAAACCGCACCGCCGATTAACGAAACCTGATCAGTCGTTCCTTCTGCGCTTCGCCGAAGCCTCTGCGTTGCGAGTGAAGCCGTGCACGGGGATGAATCTCCGCCAGCCGCGCAAAACACTAGTCGATAGTAACTCGGGTCGACGGCATCGGGAGAAAACGGCAGTGAAGAGCAGCATGCTCATCGAGCGCGAAATTCGTGAATTTCTTTCGACCCGGGGAGCAGGGGGCGGCCTCGCACCGCATTCCGAGCTCATTTCGACGGGAATTCTCGATTCGCTGCTGATCATGGACCTGATCGCACACGTGGAGCATGCCTATTGCGTCCGCCTCGAGAACGACGACGTCTCCCCCGAGCATTTTCGCACAACAGCCGCGCTGGCCGATTTGGTGCACGCTCGGCGGGCCGGCGTCGCGATTGCGTGAGTTCAAGAGTGGAAGAGATCAAAAGTTGAAGAGTGAAAGTTCGCCGGCGCGAGCCTTCGCCAGTGTTTCGCACCTCAACCTCTTCATCTCTTTTCACTCTGAATCTCTTCAACTCTTGATCTCTTCAGCTTTCTGCCCACGAGGCACGTCGTATGGAATGGCCCGTATTGAGTCCGCCGATCAGCGATGCCGAGACGCCCATCTGGCAACTCTATTACCTCGGCGCTTGCCCTACCCCTTCCGACCCCACGATGCTCTGGGGGACGGAGGTCGACATGAGCGGGTTCGAAGACTACCTGCAAATCGTGAACAGCGACAGCCCCGTGTTGATTTCCCCGGCGCACCTCCTGCTTCGGTCGGTCGCTTTGGCGATGCGCCGGCACCCCGAATTCAATCGGCGAGTGATCGGTCGCCGTATCTATCAGTACAAAGAGATTCACCTCTTGCTCTCGCTTTTCAACACGCGCGCCCGCGAGGTCGAGTTGCTGCTGCTTGAGGAAGCCGATCGCCGCTCGTTGATCGATCTCTCGCGCGAGCTCTGGCGCTACACGCAACAGGCGGCCCGAGGCGAGCTGGTTCATTTCGGCAAACGGACGATCTACGACCTGCTGCCGCGAGCGGTTGTTCGCCGGCTGATTCCGTTCCACCTGTGGCTCTTCAACAAGTTCAACTGGCCGATCACGCGCATCTGGCGTCGCGAACACCGCTCGGCCATGCTTGTGAATTACCTGGCGTTCAAGGGGGCCGCGCCGCTGCGGATGTACAAACCGAGCCGATTCCCCAACGATGCCACACCGTTCAATGTGACTCTGGGGGCCACGGAACTTCGGCCGATCGTCGTAGACGGCGCGGTCGTCGTCCGCCCGGTGGCGCCCCTGTTCGTCCGCGGCGACCATCGCCTCGTTGACGCGCACGAACTGGGCCTGTTTGCCAACACGCTCCGATCGTTTCTCGCCGATCCCGCGCAGATGGACTCCGAAACCGAAGTCTCCCCACGACCGCTCGCGGCGTGATAATCGAGCCGCACCCGGATACACTGGCGAAGAGTCCCTGGGTCGTCCGCGTGGCATGGCACAGCGCCTTTCCGCCGGCGACGACGGAGTGCCGCCATGATTCGCCCCGCGTCGTGTCCTATCTGCCGTAAGCCGGTCGCTGCGCCGGCGGAGGGAGTGCCGCACTGGTTCCCCTTCTGCAGTGAGCGCTGTCGGCAGGTCGATCTCCTGCGCTGGAGCCAGGGAAAGTACGCGATTGTCGAACCGCTCACGCCGGAACGGCTCGCGGAGGAAGCCGAGAAGACGGACGACGGGGAGGAATGAGGGGAATAGTGCGGCAGAAGAGAGAACAACAGCGATCAGAGCTACCGAGCGTCAGAAACGGGGAGTTTGCCCTTCTGTAGCTTTGCCGTTCCGTCCTCTGCGGCTCTATTCCCCCACAAGCCCCAGCTCGGCCGCGATCCCCTGCAAAGCAGCGATGCAGAAATCGATGTGCTCGTCGAGATCGACGCCCAGGTCGGCGACACCGCGGGTGATCTCTTCGCGGTGCACATTGGCCGCAAACGAAACCTGCTTGAGCTTCTTGCGGACGCTCTTCGCTTCGAGCCCTTGCAACCGCGTGGGACGCACCAGCGCGCAGGCCGTAATAAACCCGCACAATTCGTCGCAGGCGTACAGCGTCTTGTCGAGCTGCGAGAGACGCGGGCAATCGGTCAGATAGTCGGCGTGCGATTTGATGGCGTAGATCACATCGTCCGGATAACCACGCTCCTTGAGAATCGCCGCTCCCTTGAGCGGATGATCGGGTGGGTCGGGCCAGCGTTCGTAGTCGAAGTCGTGGAGCAGGCCGACAGTGCCCCACTTGTCTTCGTCTTCGCCGAACTTACGAGCGTAAGCCCGCATCGCCGCCTCGACCGCCAGCATATGCCGGACGAGGCTTTCGTTTTTTGTGAATTCCCGAACGAGGGCAAGGTGCGTATCGCGGTTCATTACGGACATTTTGACAATCACGGGCGATTCACAGGGGATTACATAGCAACGGCGAATGATAACAGCGATCGAAATTGCGATCGACAGATCGTGTATCCATCCCGGTCGGGCGTGCGGTCAAAAAGACCAAGGCTCAAGCCCGACCGGCAACTTTACCGATCTGGTAAAGTATGCCTCCTCGCAGACGACCCGCGTCTGATTCGACGTTTCGCCCCGCAGTGTACGACGACCCCGCCGTTCACCTGCCGGCGTTCGTCCACTATCAGGAAGCCGAGGCGGGGATGGCCAAGAACACCGTCCAGGCGTACCGCTCCGATTTGCAGCAGTTCTTCGAGTGGTTCGGCAAGCAGAATGCAGGCGCGCTCAGCACGCTCGATCTCCAGCTCCTCTCGAGGTATTTGAAGCATCTGCACGAACGCGGCCTCGCCGCCACGTCTGTCTCGCGACACTTGGTCGCGATCAAGATGTTCTTTCGTTTTCTCGTTCTGGAGGGAGCTCTACGGGAGAGTGTTGTCGATCTGCTCAACTCGCCGAAGCTATGGCAGCATCTGCCGCACGTCCTGAGTCCGGACATGGTCAATCGACTGCTCGCCGCGCCGCAGGCGATCGACCGCTTCATGCTCCGCGATCGCGCGCTGCTCGCACTCTTGTACGCGACCGGCTGCCGCGCTTCGGAGGTCGTCAATCTGAAGCTGCGCGATCTGCACATTGACGAGAGCTATTGCCGATGCATTGGCAAAGGAAACAAGGAACGACTCGTTTCGCTGAACCCGGTGGCCAGTTCGGCGATTGAGGCGTACCTGGAGCACGAGCGGCCGCTGTTGGCCGGGCAGTCGGGCTCTGACGAGTTGCTCATCAGCAAGTCGGGGCGATCGTTGACGCGGATCATGGTCTGGATGCTCGTGAAAAAATACGCCCGGCGAATCGGGGCGAGCGGCAAAGTCAGCCCGCACACGCTCCGGCACAGTTTTGCCACACATCTTCTGGCCGGCGGGGCCGAGATCCGTGCCTTGCAGGAAATGCTCGGGCACGCCAGCATAGCCACCACACAGATCTACACGCACGTCGAACACACGCGGCTAAAGGCTGTTCACCAGAAATATCACCCGCGCGGCTGAGTGATCGAACGCAACGAATAACT
>JAGVKR010000176.1 GCA_020050375.1 Planctomycetales bacterium | reverse complement strand
CCCCTCGTCCGCCGCCAACACGGCCAACTGCTCGCGGAACCGTCCGTTCGCCGCGACGCCGCCGCCGATGCACAGTGTTTTCCGTCCGCGGGCCGCGAGGGCGTGTCGGCATTTGGCGATCAATACGTCCACGACCGCTTCCTGGAAGCTGGCTGCCAAATCGGCGACGTATTGCGGCGCCAACCCCTTCGGGTCGTAGTCCCGGGGAGGCTTACCTGCGACCTCGTACAAAACGGCCGTCTTCAAGCCGCTGAAGCTGAACTCCAGTCGCTCGGGCTCCCTGATGAAAGTTCGCGGGAAACGAAACTCGCGCGGGTTGCCTGCCATCGCCGCTCTCTGGATCGCCGGTCCGCCGGGGTAGTCCAACCCGAGAATCGCCGCGACTTTGTCGAACGCTTCGCCCGCCGCGTCGTCGATCGTCGAGCCCAGCAGCTCGAAACCCACCGGCCCGGGGCAGTCGTACAGATTCGTGTGACCGCCGCTGACAACCAGACCGATCGCGGGGAAAACATCGCGACCGGCATGCATGCGGCAAGCATAGATGTGGGCTTCGATGTGATTGACCGCCACGAGCGGCACGTCGAGGACCATCGCCAGCGTTTTCGCCGCCGTCAGCCCCACCAAGAGCGACCCGACCAGCCCCGGCTGCGTCACAACCGAGACCGCATCGATCTCGTCCAGTCGTGTCTCGGCCTGCCGCAGCGCCTCGTCGATTACGGGCAGGATCCGCTGGACATGCGCTCGCGATGCGACTTCGGGAACGACTCCGCCGAACTTCCGGTGCAAATCGGTCTGCGAAGCCACGATGCTCGACAGGACTCGCAAATCCTCATCAATCACCGCCGCAGCGGTTTCATCGCATGACGATTCGAGAGCGAGAAGCTTGCGAGGCATTTTGAGATCGTACGATAGATCCGAATTGAAATCGGCTTCAGACCAGGTCGATCTCACCCTCACCAAAGTCGATCACCAGTTTCCTTCCTCGAAGGAAATCCAATCCGAGAAGGCCATCAATGCCGGCATTGGGCGGCAAAGTGTGCGATAAAATCGGAAAACCTTCCCGAACAGATCCCAATGCGGAAACCCGGTCGATTATGACTCGCGGGGCAATTTCAACACCGCTCCCTGTGGTGATTTCAATTTCATCTGTCGACGACGCCGGATCATATCCCAGCGCAACGACCATCGCGGTATTAACCAGCGTGCTCGTTGCCCCCGTGTCCAGAGCACATCGCAAGATGGCCGGTCCTGCGGGACCGAACATTTCGACGGGGATCACAAACAGCCCCTGGTTTGCGCGGAAACGCAGGCTCATAAGATGATTGCCGCGTCTTTGGGCATCGTCCCCGTATACAGCATCGCAAAGCGCCCCGGCCGGAGTGCAATCGCCTGTCGGTAGACCTCATCTCGATCCCGGCTGTGAGCGAGCACTTCGCCACTCAGCACTTCCAGCCGATCGTTCGTGCAGGGGTTCCCAACCAGAATCCATTCCGAGGGGAACTGGCGTTCGATATCGGTAATTTCCAGGAGCGGGTGCATTTGAAAAATTCCAGAAGCCGCTTTCGCAATTCCGAAAAAAACGACATCCGAGGACAGACGGTCATCTTGTCGGCGCTTAAATTATACGCTGTCAGTCTGCCTCATGCACGTTCGGCACGATCGCATCATCGAGTTCACGAAACTCCGGCCCGTATTTCACGAGCCCGTCGCAGTTCTCCAGGGCGCCGGAACGCAATTTCAGCACCATGAACGCTTCCGGCGGCACGGGGTATTCGCATCGCAGATTCTTCGATGCCGCTGGCACAAAGCCAAAGCGGCGGTAGTACTCCGGGTGACCGAGCACGACCACAAAATCCTGCTCGAGTCGGCGGCACTCGTCCAGCCCGTGCCAGACCAGTTGTGCGCCAATCCCCTGTCGCTGGCATTCGGGAAGGACGGCCAGCGGCGCCAATCCCATTCCCATGGCGGTCTTGACGCCAACGAAGGGATAAGAGTCTGGCCGGCGAGAGCGGTTGTCGCCCGCGAATCACGCGGCTTTAATCGGAAACTCCACCAATTTCTGCGGCAGGCTTCGTAACCAGCGCCAATTCTCGCGGGCACTCGATTCGCTCTTCTTCTCGGCGTCGTTCTTTTCCGGTTCCTTCTTATCCTTGTCGGATGCGGGGGGGCCCTTCTTTTCCCCGTCTTTGCTCTCGGGCGACTTTTCCGGCGTCTTTTCGATCGGCGGCTTCGCACTGTCCGCCTTTGCGGTGGCCTCGGTCTTGCCATCGCTCGAAAGCTGCTCGGTCACGTAATCGATCGCCTTGGCCAACTGCTTGTCGGTGAAGTCCGATTTCGGTGGTCCTTCTTTGGAAAGGACGTCGCGTTGCCGGCGGTATTCGATGTATTTCCGCATGTCGTCTTCCGAGAACGGGACCATGAAATTCTCGTCCGGCAGCACACCCCATTCGTCGGTTTCTTTCGCGTCCGGAAAGCGGTGGATGTTCTTGCCGCTGGGACGGTGGTAGCTGGCGGTCGTCAACTTGAGAGCGCTCTTGCCGCTTTCAAGATCGATCACGTTCTGCACGCTCCCTTTGCCCCACGTCCGCTCGCCAATCACAACGGCCCGTTTGTGATCCTGCAGCGCCGCGCTGACGATTTCACTGGCCGACGCACTGAAGCGATTCACCAGGATCGCCATCGGAAAGCCCGTGAACGTCCCCGGCTTGCGGGCGTAGACGGTGCGTTCCTCCGTATTGCGGCCCTTCGTGCTGACAATCTTTCCGTCTTCGAGGAACAGGTCGGCGACTTCGGTGGCGACGTTCAGCAGGCCTCCGGGATTGAACCGCAGATCGAGAACCAGCGCTTTCATGCCCTGCGCCTTCAGGTCGGTCAGCGCGTCTTTCAGTTCGCGGGCGGAATTACGAGCGAACCCCGACAGCCGCACGTAACCGACCTTCTTCTCCGGATCGAGCATGAAGTTCCAACTGTCGTCCGACTTGTAGCTGTCCCCCTGGACGGTTGCCACGTGGATGATGGCCCGCTGCATCTTGAGCTGTTCCTTTGCGCCGCCGGGATGCAGCACGCCGATGGTGACTTCTTCTCCCGTCTTGCCTTTGAGAATCTTGACCGCGTCGTCGACCGACATTTTTTCGGTCGACTTGCCGTTGATCTCCATGATCGTGTCCCCCGCGCGAACCCCGGCCTTGTACGCGGGCGTTCCCGGCAGCGGCGAGACGACAGTGAGGCGGTGCGTCCGCGGATCGGGAGCGACCTGAATTCCGATCCCCCCGAACTCCTGTTCGACCTGCACATTGAACCGCGCCAGGTCCTCCGGGCCGATGTAGCTCGAATACGGATCAAGCTCGTCCATCATCCCGCGCAGGGCGGCCTCGATCAGCTTGCGGCGATCGACTTCCTTGACGTAATTCCGTTCGACCTGCTCGAAGGTGTCGGCGAAAATTCGCATCATCTCGAAGTACTGATCTTCCTTCGAGACGGCGGCCGGCGGGGATTTTGAATCGCCTTCCTCTTCTTCCTCGGCCCCTCGCAGGAGGCCCATCGGGAGCAGCAGAGCAACGGCGGACAGCGAAAGAACCCATCGACGCCACGACATATCCGATTCCTCCGAGGAGTTTTGGTGCTCGCGCGGCGCTCCAACCCGACGGAGCGGAAGAGGTTTGACACGGTTGTTCGTGTCTGCTCTCTCAGCAGGCATCAGGATTTGGCCATCTCTTCATCAATCCCTGACGCTCGCTTCAATTCTAGGTCAATTCAGGTTTTCGGACAAGTCGGGACGCCGCAGGGCGCACTGTCGTCTGAGCGGCATCTTCCGGAAATAATTCCATTTCGGCAGTTGACATGCAGTTGCAGAGCGATAAGATGACCCCTCACAGCGGCGGATGCATCTGTTGATCTGATTCCCGCCCTTCCTGATGACTGCCCCCCCTCTTGCGTTTTTTGACGGGGAGTTGTTGTCGGGAGACGGGGGATACGATGTGATTGCGGTTCGTCGTATGTTCTTTGGCAATTTGGTTGGAGAGCCCTGAGTAGTCGGCGGCACGAGATGTGACGCTGACTCAAAACGCAATTTCTACTGAGTTGAATAAAC
>JAGVKR010000354.1 GCA_020050375.1 Planctomycetales bacterium | reverse complement strand
TTGTCTTTCGGCTTGTCGGGCGCGCTGGCAGCCGCCAGCAACGCGACGGCGTCCCACAGCTTGACCAGCTTGTCGGAGCCGCCGCTGGCGAGGAATTTTCCATCGGGAGAGAGCCCGATTTGCAGGATCGGCCCCTCGTGCGCTTCCCACGTCGTCCGCGCTTTGCCGGTCGTCAGGTCCCACAGCTTGATCTCATTCCCGCCGACGTTGCGGCCACCGCTGGCCGAGAACAGCCATCGTCCGCCCGGCACGTACGCGAGCGAGTTGACGGGGCGCGTGTGCCCAGCCAGCGTCTGTCGCTCTTTGCCCTGCGCCACATCCCACAATTTGATCGCTTCGTCGGCGCTCGCCGTGGCGAGCGTCATGCCGTCGAGTGCGAAGGCGACGGCCGAGACGACGCGACTGTGACCCTCAGCGATGAAACGCAAATTGCCGGCCGTGTCGTAAACCCGGGCCGCTCCCTTTTTCGTCGGCCGTGTCGCATCGCCGGTGCAAACGGCGAGCCATTGGGAGTCGGGCGAAAAAGCCAGCCCCAGCGCGGGTTGTGTCAGTCCGGTGAGCGATTGCCTTGCCTCACCGGAGATCGGGTCCCAGAACTTCACCGTTTCGTCTTCGGAGGCGGTGGCCAATCGCTTGCCGTCATTGGTGAAAGCCGCACCGGTGACGTATCCCCGATGTCCTTTCAATTGGCGGACAAGCTTGCGGGATTCGACGTCCCACATGGCAACGACCTGGTAGCTCCCCGAGACGAGCAGCCGCCCGTCGGGCGAAAACGCGAGCGCTTTGACAAAGCCGGCGGGCTCGGGCAGTGTGGCGATTTCCCGTTTTTCAACAGCATCGTAGAGCTTGATCACCCCGTAGCTGCCGGCGGCCAGCAGCTTGCTGTCCGGATGAAAGGCCACACAGGGGGCCCAGTCGGGCAATCGGGGAAGCACGGCGATCGGTTGTGGCGCACTACCTCCGCCCGAGCGTGCCCGGCGCGGCTCTTCGGCCGACAACAAAATCGCCGCCCCCAACCAAGCCACGAGAAACAGTCCGCCGAGCGAATGGAATCGGCGCCATTCGCGCCGATTCGAACCTCCGCATGAAACACGGCTTCTTGGCACCTTCACCGTTGACGGGGGAAGGGTTGGAGACGGAGGGGCGAACGTCATTGGATTCCCAATATCAACGGAGGACTAATTCGGGTTCCGGCTTCGACGCGGCCTGCAACAAGTCGACGAACGTCGATGCAACAGGCGCATTATCTCATCCTCACCGGAGCGATTGCAATCGGTCGCGGATTGCCAGCGCCTCACAGCGGTCGTTAGAATGGCGAAGAACGGCCGTGGCTGCGCCTGTCGGCGTGGCTCGACGGCGTCCGTCGCGCTCAGACGCTGTTCAGGAGTGTTTCCCATGACACGGATTGTGTGGACTCTCATCGGCTGCTGTGTTTTGACGGCCTATGGCTGCTCCAAGCCCGCTTCAACGAGGAAGATCGTTCTCCCCGCTGCGGGAACCGGCGCCGCTGCTGCGACAGCGGAGACCGAGACGAAGCCGGAAGCTGCCCCGATCGAGGCCGCCGGATCGCTGGAAACTCGCGAAGCCGAAGCCAGCGTGGCCGCCGAAGCTTCCGCAGCAGATCGCGACGGGCCGACTGAGTTGAAGCTCGATGGAATCCGCTTTATCGTTCCTGCAAGCTGGCGCAAGGTCAAACCGCAGACCAACATTGTCGAAGCCGAGTTCGAATTGCCGCACGTCGAGGGAGACGAGCACGACGGACGTTTGACGCTCATGTTCTCGGGTGGTGATCCTCAGGAAGTGATCGCCAATCGCACGGCCGAGTTTCTCCACGATCCCGACCATCCCCCGAAGGTCGAATCGTTGCGCGCAGGCGATGCGACCGGCAGTTGGGTCGACCTGCGGGGAGAATGGAAGGGGCCCGCGTTCCGCCCCGTCGAGCCGCGTCCGGAATATCGGATGCTGCTGGTGATTATCCCTTTCACGGCGCACAGCTCGTTTTACGCCAAACTGACCGGTCCGCGGGAAACGATCGCCGTTCGGGAGAATGAGTTCCGTGAATTCGTCGAATCAGCGCAAATCACACCGCCGGGATTCGAGTGAATCGCGAGGCGACGAACGGCGGGCCGAGCGCTAGGCGAGCATCTCGGGGACGACGTCGGCGCTTTCGGGGACGAGCGGAATCATCGAGCCGGCGCGATCGGGAATCCGCGTGTGCGGATCGATCCCCAGCAGATGATACATCGTCGCAAGGACGTCTTTGGGAGAGACCGGCCGATCGGTCGGCGCGCCGGCGTCACGATCGGTTGCCCCAACCACTTTGCCCCGTGCGATGCCGCCGCCGGCGAAGATCAGTGAATACGCCTGCGACCAGTGGTCGCGTCCGCCGCCGTTCGCGTTGCTCAACTTCGGCGTGCGGCCGTGATCGCTGAGGACCACAACCAGCGTGTCATCGAGCATTCCGCGCTGCTCGAGATCGAGAATCAGGCCCGCAAACGCCCGATCGAACTGCGGGCACAACTGGTCGATCATTCGCGGGAAATGATTCCAGTGCGTATCCCAGGCGTCTCCCGCCAGGCCGTATTCGTCCCAGAAAACACTCACGAGACGCGTGCCGGCCTCGATCATCCGCCGCGCGGCGAGACACGATTGCCCGAACAGCGTGTGGCCGTACAGCTCGCGGGTTGGCGCCGGTTCATTCCGCACGTCGAGGGCCTGCGCCACTCGCGGAGACGTGATCATCGAAAACGCGAGATCCCGATATCGCGACATCGATCGGCCTTCAAGCGTCGCGGTCAGCTCGCGTCGTTCGTCGTCGAACTGCTCCAACAACGAACGGCGACGTTGCAGGCGATCGATCGTCACCTCCGGCAGCGGACTGCCGGCGGCGAACCGAAAATGGCTGTCGACTTCGCAACCGACGTACGGATCCGGAACGTGAAGCTTCTTTTCCCCGAGGGTCTTGTAGACCGTACCCGTCGATTTGCCGATGAACTCCGTCCATGTCGGGTTGTAGGCCGAGCCGAGAAACGCGGCATACGGACCGGCGCGCGACACTTCGCCGACGCGCTGACTGCTGAAGGGAAACGGAAAGGCCACGTTCTGCGGCACGTCGGTCGAACGTCCACCTGACTGACGCCGGTCGAGATACTGCACGATCGAGCCGAAGTAGGGATGATGCCGGCTGTCGTGCGGAGCCAGCTCCATCGCCACGTCGATCGCGGGAATTCCGGTCGTCGCGAACGCCACGCCGTGGACCGGGTAGGGATGCGTGACCGACCGTACGATCGTCGTTCGGTCGAGCATGCGGGCGATTTGAGGCAAGTGCTCGCAGACGTCAACGCCCGGCAGCGCCGAAGGAATCGGCCGCATCGTCCCGCGGATTTCCACGGGAGCCTCGGGCTTCATGTCGAACGTTTCCAACTGGCTCGGCGCGCCGTACAGGTACAGCAAAATGCAATGCTTGGCTCGCCCGAAGCTGGGAGCCGTCGCGGCTGTCGACTCGGACGCCTGGAGCGTTCCGCCCTGCAACAATTGGCTCAACCCGAGCCCGCAAACCCCGAGCCCCCCGACCTGCAGCAGGTCGCGGCGGGAGATCCCATCGCACAACGTCTTTCGAGAGCCGAGGATGCGAAGCATATTGGTCGCCGCGCCGGGTTGCAGAGACTGATTGAGACCTATGTCGATATGTTAATTCGCTGTATCGACCACGACAAGGTAGAAACGTAAGCGTGTACACATCGGGAACTTACATTGCGTCCCTAACAACCGAAATTCACGCCCGCTGTCCAACGGACTTCGGGTTTTTCCATTTCTTGCCAAAGGATTCGACCGTCTCCCAGTAATCTCGGCGGACACAGCGATCGATCCAGTTTGCCGGTCGCAGCCCAACTGCGGCCCAGTTCTCCGAAAACCGATACCGCGGCTCAATCTCAAACAGATTCTGACCCGTCGCCGAAGCGACGCCAATCTGGCGATAGACTTTGCCTTCGAGCATGAGGAAGTATGCCGCTGGATAAAGCCAGGCAATGGCGGCCACCAACACGAATCGCCGGAAGCGTCGGCTCGTCGACAGCAACAGGATTGGCCCGCGTCGCTTTGTCGGTCGTCTGTCCATCACGGCTGTCGTTGGTCGGGTGGTGGGAACGTGGATGTACGCAGCGAACCGCCGTCGAACGGGACGGGCCCCCCCCGAACTGTCACCCTCCGTTGGTCAGCAGTTGCAGGATTCGCTGCCAGCGGCTGCTGCGTTCCTGGGTCAACTCGTTGATCCGTCCCGAAAGCCAGGCGTGAACGTCCTGCTCGGGAGCAGGAGTGTCTGAAGATGACACCGGAGCATCGGACAAGGGAGGCGGATTGGACTGCACTTTCGCTTCGACGGCGGTCATGTCGGAGGGAGCACCGACCTCAGCCGGCCGGTTGCTCCCGTTCTGCTTCGCATGCCGTCTTCGCGGCTGCGGTTGAACGTGGCGATTGCCCGCCGGCTCTCGCGGATCGGTCGAAGACGCCGCGTCGTCAGCGAAGTCCG
>JAGVKR010000589.1 GCA_020050375.1 Planctomycetales bacterium | reverse complement strand
GATCGTACTTGTGGTCGTGACACTGGGCGCAGCCGAACGTCAGTCCCATCCAGGTGGTGGCGGCCGTCGTGGCGCGGTCGACCGTGTAGACCACCTGGAACTCGTCCGGGTCGGAGCCTCCCTCTTCGTTATGGCGATTCAGCCGGTTGAAGCCCGAGGCGATCTGCTGGGCGAGCGTGGGATCGGGCAGCAAATCCCCCGCCAGATTCTCGATGGTGAACCGGTCGAACGGCATGCCGGCGTTGAAGGCGTCGATCACGTAATCGCGGTAAGGAAAATTGGGACGATCGCCGTCGTCCTGATAGCCGCTCGAATCGCCGAACCGCGCCAGATCGAGCCAGTCGAGCGCCATTTTCTCTCCGTAATGCGGCGATGCGAGCAGCCGGTCGACAAGCCGCTCGTAGGCGTCGGGACCTTCGTCGGCGAGGAACTGATCGACCGCGTCGATCGACGCCGGGAGGCCTGTCAGGTCGAGCGACAGGCGGCGAATGAGCGCGGCGCGCGCAGCCTCCTTTGCCGGTGCGAGCCCCGCGGCTTCGAGCCGTGCCAGCACGAAGCGGTCGATCTCGTTTTGTGCCCACACCCGATCGCGTGTCGATGGAACGCCGGGCCGAGCCAGTGCCTGATAGGCCCAATGCGTGGTTCCGGAGCTCTCATCGGCTTTGGCGGCATTGTTGCTCGCTGCGGCAGGCTCATCGCCTCGAATCGCGATGCCGGGCAACACCGCGACCGCCATCAGCAATCGCCACATGGGTAAAAGCTGGCGCGCGCGCGCCGGTCTGCCTTGACAATCATTTACGTTTGGATTTTTGGCGGGATCGGTCATCGCTTCAATCGGTGGGAGCGGGTGTTTCGAGAAACCGACATCTCCGATTATTACAGAGATGTGCACTGGAATCGACTCGTGATTAGAATAACGGCGGCTTGAGGGGCGTAAATTGTCGTCTTTCGCTCCGCGAAAGGGCGCGTTCTTTCGCGGAGCGAAAGGCGACACTCAGTCGTGCGTTGATCCGTGGTCGATCAGATCACCGCAAGTGGCCTGTTTTCCGGATGTGCGGGAAAAACTCTATCGAGGATTGTGATGCAACGTCGAGACTTTCTGCAAACAGGTCTGATGACTGCGGCCGGTTGTCTTGCTGGAAACGCAGCACAAGTTTCGGTGCTTGCTGCCGGAGCGGCGGCCGCTGCTCCGCCGGCTGTCGCCGTCGACAAGCGAATCTGCCTGTTCACCGACCATCTGGACGACTTCGGTTACAGCTATGCCGAGGTCGCGGAGATGTTGACGCCGCTGAAGATCGCCGGTCCTGATTTGACCGTCCGGGGAGGAGGGTTGGTGCCGCCCGACCGTGCCGCCGACGAGCTTCCGAAAGCGGCCGCCGCTTTTTCCGACAAGGGAATGTCGATCCGGCGCATGCATCGATCGAGGGAGCCAAGCACACCTGGAAGCTGAATCTTCAGCGGATCTCGCCGCGCCTCTCGATGGTTGCGATCAAAGATTATGTGTGGGAGAAAACGTCGAAGGGATGGGGGACGCGCTGGTGCCCGCTCGGCGAAGGGATGGTGAACTGGAACGAGTTTTTTCAAGCACTGGCGCATTATCCCTTTCCGGGCCCGATGTCGATTCACATCGAATACGATCCCGGCGGATCGACGCGTCCCGAGCGAATCGACAACAGCCTGGCCGCCGCCCAGCGTGACATCACTTTCGTACGCCGCCAACTCGCCGAAGCCTCCTCGAAGAAATGAAACTGGCAGGAGTGACCCATGCCGAATCGGAACATGATCGCGTTCGTCGTTCGACACGCCTGGATTCTTGCTGCGGCAGGATCACTCGCTCTGATTTCAGCCGGGTTTGCCCCGGATCTGGTGGTTCGAGACTTCGCCGAGGATCCCCGGTGGGACGGCTACCGCAATCGGCTCGTCCCCGATCCGCCGCGCCTCACGCGGCAGGATTTTGGCTGGCGCGACACGCGGCATGCCGGAGGGAAACAGGCGGGAGAGATCGGCGGCTGGATTCAGCGCTCGCTGACTCCCGCTTCGTTCGCCCGTGCGATTCCCGAGAAGACGCTCAACGACAAGCTGACGGCTTCCGGACGGTTCGCCGTCACACACGACGAGGGGGGCTCGGGGGCCATGTTCGGCTGGTTTCACGAATCGTCGCGCGGCTGGCGGACGCCGAATTCGATCGGGTTTCGGATTGACGGCAACGGCGGGAAGTACTGGGTTCTGTTCGAATATGGCACGAGTCATTGGCTGACGGGAGGCGAGGGAACCTTCGAAGGACGCTACCAAACGACCAAAACAAAGCCGTTCGCCTCCGATGGAACGTCGCATGAATGGTCGCTGACGTACGATCCGGCCGGTCACGACGGCGATGGCGAAGTCACGTTCGTCCTGGATGGAACATCGTACAAGGCTCCGCTCGCTAAGGGACACAAGGCGGACGGGGCGCGGTTCAACCGGTTCGGATTCTGGAACGTGCAGGTCTCCGGCGACGGAATGGACCTTTACGTCGACGACCTGACGATCGACGGTCAGCCCCAGGATTTTTCCCGCGACCCGCAATGGATTGGCGTCGGCAATCAGGGGCAGTTCCCGGACCGAGCCATCCGCCCGCTGCACGATTTCGGCTACAGTCGCACGAACCACGCCGGCGGAAAGACAGGCGAAATCGGCGGAATTGTCTGGCGCGACGAGAAACCGGCGTGGTACGGCGCTCCGATGGGCCGAGTGACGCTCGACGACGAGCTGACTGCTTCGGGAAAGATCGCGTTTCTCGCCGCCGGATCCGATAGCGCCGTTCGGATTGGCTGGTTCGGCGCCGAGTCACTGAGATCACAACAGCGTCCCGAGCACGAGGAGCCGGTCAAGGATTTCCTCGGGTTGCTCATTGAAGGCCCCAGTCGCATCGGGCACTACTTCCGACCCACGTTTGCGACCTCCGACGGCAAAGGCGCGTCGGCCGATGATGGCCCGATCATCCGACCCGACGGACGGCCGCACGATTGGAAGCTGCACTACCAGCCTCGCGGGGAAGGAGGCCTCATCCGATTGACGCTCGACGAGAGCGAGCGGACGCTCGACGTGGCGCCGGCTCAGCGCAAGCGAGGAGCGACGTTCGATCGGTTCGGTCTGTTCAACGTGATGGCGGGAGGGCATCACGTGGAAATCTACGTGGACGACCTGAAGTTCACCGAACGCCCGTCGCAAGCAAATCAATAGTTTTTGTGCCGCCATTCTTCGATCACGACGGCATCGAGATGTCGACGATCAGGTCGTCGAACGCCCAGCGATTTGCGAAGAGATTGTCGAGGACGTGCAGTTGCAGGTCGTTCTCGCTGTCGAAGGCGGGGGTGTGCCATCCCCGGCGATTCGGGCCGTACCAGCGGAAGTGCTCGGCGGAGTCGGGGCTGCCGGCGTCGAATGAGAGCAGGGCAATCGGGTCGAGATCGGGATCGTTGCTCGGATTGCTGGCCAGCAGGCTCGCGGCGGTGCCATTGGGGATGTAATACCAGGCGATGAGCGCCCCGCCGGGGATTTGCAACGTCCGTTCGGTGCCGACGGGATCGCCGTCGTTGAAGATCACCTGGCGCGTGCTACTGGCGAGTGCCGCCTGCAGGTATCCCGGGCTGCCGGGGACCAACCCGCCGATCGTTCCCGTCGCGTCGTCGACGACGAAGAAT
>JAGVKR010000819.1 GCA_020050375.1 Planctomycetales bacterium | reverse complement strand
TTTGCGCATTGGGAGCACGTTCACCGGTTCGAACCGGAGGGGGACGCGCGTTGCACGCTCGAAGACCGAATCGAATATGCCGCACCATTCGGAGAGTTTGGGGCGAAATTCGGCGGTCCGTTAATTCGGCGGGAGCTGGAACGGTTATTCGCATACCGCCACGACGTCACGGCTCACGATGTCGCCTGGCACTGGGGGCACCGAGGATTGAATCCGATGAATATTCTGGTTTCCGGCTCGACTGGTCTGGTGGGGACAGCCCTGATTCCGCTCTTGACGACGGGGGGACATGAGGTGATCCGGCTCGTCCGGTCGCGGTCGAAAGCGCCGTCGAAGGAGCTGGTTCACTGGGACCCCGACGCGAACTATGTCGACGCGGCCGGGCTGGAAGGGCTCGATGCCATTGTGCATCTCGCTGGAGAATCGATCGCTGAGGGGCGCTGGAATCCCCTCAAAAAGGCGCGGATTCGTGACAGTCGCGTCAAGGGGACGCGACTGCTCAGCGAGACGCTGGCCCATCTCGAACGCCCGCCGAAGACCCTCATTTGCGCCTCGGCAATCGGTTTCTATGGTGATCGCGGGGACGAAGTGCTGACCGAAGGCAGTCCGTCGGGAACGGGATTCCTCCCCGAAGTCTGCCGCGAGTGGGAGGCGGCGTGCGAACCAGCGCTGCAGAAGGGAATTCGCGTCGTCAATCTGCGAACCGGCGTGGTCCTCACTCCGGAGGGCGGGGCGCTGGCGAAAATGCTCCCGCCGTTCAAGATGGGAGTGGGAGGCGTGATCGGCAACGGCCGCCAGTACATGAGTTGCATCGCACTCGACGATCTGATCGGGGCGATCCTGCACACGCTGGTGACGCCGTCGCTCTCCGGTCCTGTCAATGGAGTTTGCCCCCAGCCGGTGACCAATCACGATTTCACGAAAACGCTGGGAACGGTGCTCGGACGTCCGACTGTCTTCCCGGTCCCAGCCTTTGCCGCGCGGCTGGCATTCGGGGAGATGGCAGACGCGCTATTGCTGGCGAGCACCCGTGTCGAGCCCGCCAAACTGGTTGAAAGTGGTTATCAATTTCGTTACCCCACGGTCGAAGCATCGCTGCGGCACGTGCTCGGATCGCGTTCGCCGTGAATCCCGCGTCCTATCGCCCCCCGTGAATTCACGGGGGGCTAATTGGGTGTACAGCAGTCAGCCGCACAGCCGCAGTTCATTTGTTGTATGCTTGAATCGGGCGCACGTTTGGTCGAGCGAAATCGTTCGCCGACAGATACTCGACACTGGAATACGTCCATACGACGAGTCCCCCCTTCTGTGCGATGTCGGATTCGCACGCCAGATACTCGTTCGAATTCCCCCCCCAGAAATACCAGGCGTTCCAAATCACAGTCAGCCGACCGTCGCGGGCCATTTCGATTGCGTCCCGCGCCATCTCGCATTCACGTGCTCGTCGTCCCGAAGACTGCGCGCGGACGAAATCCTCGAAATCGCCAAGATTTTTTGGAGACCGGCCATAATCGCGATGGTACGCCTGATACAAGAGCGCGAAATTGGTCAACGACAACCGCAATCGAAGGTTTTGCTGCACCGGTCTGATCAGGTGCCACCATCCCGCAAAGCCGACAAACGTGAGAGCGAATAGCACGAGTCCCCAGCGCCGCCACGTCCACCGCCCGGTTTCGACGGGATCGCGCGGCAACGCCAGACCGGCCAGCCGGCCGCGGACTGTTGCTGCTGTTTCGTCGACTGCGGGTGGCTCTTGGTCTGGAATCATCGCATCCCAACAGCGGCATGGCCTTGTATGGGTTTTCAATCATGGTAGATCATCGACCCGTCATAATCTGTCTCCCGGAAGCGCGTGGTTCTTTGGATTCGGCCGTCGTACCAGGCTGCCAATCAGTCGACCGGTTTTCCAGCTATCGAAAAACATTGTGAAAGACGAATCTGTCTCTGAAGCGATAAATCTTGAAGTCTCGATCGATCGACGCGATTTTCCGAATGCCGAGCCGTTCGCAAATAGCGACGATCGATGCGTCGGCAAAATCCATCGGCAGGTCGGCGTACTTGATCATCAACTGGATGATCCGCGAGTAGTCACTCGACTCCAAATTGACAAGCGTCAGGCCACCGCTGCTGAGCCATCTCAGGAAGTCGGTTTGCACCTGAATGCTGAAGTCGAGGAGGTGGACGACCTCCGTGACGACGGCCAGGTTCGTCAGCAGCCGTCCTGGAAACGCCTTCACAAATTCCAAGGCGTCCGCGTGATCATCGTCGTCGGAATTGAACAACGCGATCAGCGGGCCGGCGTCAACGACGACGCTTTCGGGCATCGAGCTTCTCGCGAAAGATTCGCTTATGGTTGGCAGCCAAATCGCGGCGACCGCTTCCAGCCTTGCCGAACAGGTCCTTACCGAGCTCCCAGGCCAGGTGGTTCGACTTCTTCCGCTGCAAATATTCGATCAGGCACTGGCGCAGCATCTGCGACTTCGTCAGACCTTCTTCCGCAGCCGATCGCTGGAGCTCTTTCTCCAGATCCTTGTCGAGTCTTAATGATACTGCCATTGTCCGGCCTCCGTATTACGAATGTATTACAAGGGTAATACAGACACCTCCCACCGTCAATTACGAATGCGGAGCCATTTTTCCGCTCGGGCCGAACTTCTCCAGCGCCAGGGTCTTCAGTCCCTTCAAATCGACCTTTCCCGTCCCCAGATGGGGGATGTCGGCCACTTCCAGAAAGCTGTCGCGGGCCGGGAGCCACAAGTTCGGCAGGCCGCTCGCTCCCAGTTCCTCGAGAATCCGCTCGACCGGCTTCGAGAGCGGCTTGTGGACGACGATCAGCCGTTCTCCCTTTTTCTCGTCGGGGACTGCCGTGATGACCACCTTCAGTTCCTGATCTTCGTCGCTGGTATCGGCAACAATTCTTCGAAGGATCTCTTCGACTTTGATATGGGGGACCATTTCGCCGCCGATCTTCGAGAACCGGCTGGCGCGGTCGGTGATCGTAATGAAGCCGTCGACGTCGATCTTCGCGATGTCGCCCGTCACGTACCAGCCGTCGCGAATCACTTCGGCCGTTTTTTCGGGGTGATTGAGATAGCCGAGCATGACGTTCGGCCCCTTGATCAATAGCAACCCCGGCGTGTCGAGACCGAGATCGACCCCCGTATCGGGATCGACGACCTTGGCGCTCGTGCCCGGCAGAGGCCGACCGACGGTCCCTTCCTTGGCTGCGGATTGAGTGGCGGCCGACAGTCGATGGTCGGGGACATTGACGGCTGCGACTGGAGAAAGTTCGGTCGTGCCATAGCCCTCGCTCGGACGGACTCCGAATTTTTCGTCAAAGGCCTGCGCCAGGTCGAGCGGCATTTTTTCAGCCCCGACCACAACCAGATCGAGCGATTGCATCTGTTCCTTCTCGCACCGCTTGAGGTACGTTCGCAGGAACGTCGGCGGCGACATGATGATCGAGACCTTGTGCTCCTGGCAGAGGGTCCCCACGACGCGAGCGTCGAGCGGGTTGAAGTGGTAGACCCCCTTGGGCGCCAGCGACAAGGCCGTCCAGAGCGTGCCGGTGAATCCGAACGAATGGAAAAACGGCAACACACCGAGCAATACGTCGGTCTGTCGCAGTTGCACGAGATGGTCGATCGTGTCGACGTTGCTGCCGATGTTGTGATGGCTGAGCATCACTCCCTTGGGCTCTCCGGTCGAGCCGGAGGTGAACATGATCGTCATCAGATCATCGGGACAGACCTTCGTCAGGCCGAACATTCGCTCCAACAGCACCATCGGCGTGGCAAAGGCCTGGAGCGCCGCCACGGCCTTGTCGAGCACTGTGACCCGTTCGCGGAAATCTTCGAGGTAGACAAGCGGCGCGTCGATCTCGAGTTTCATTTTCGCCATGAACAGCCGGCTCGTCAGCACGTGGCGAATGCCGGCCTGTTCGATGCAGTGGTTGATTGTCTGGCTGCTGTTGGTGTAATTGAGATTGACGGAAACGCGTCGGGACAGCGCCAGCGCCGCATTCACGATGGCGCCCCCGGCCGAGGGGGGCAGCAGCAGCCCGACATTTTTTTCGTCGGCCGCCAGAACGTGCTTTT
>JAGVKR010000153.1 GCA_020050375.1 Planctomycetales bacterium | reverse complement strand
TGGCTCCCCAGCGATCCGTTCTCGCGGGCGCGGGCGAAGCGGGCGTTGAGCATATTCCGCAGATCGAGCCGCTCTTTGTGGTCGACATCGCTGATCGATTCGAGCCGGCGGATGTTCTCGGGCATCAGCCCGCTGTCGAGAAACATGGGAGCATAGCGGGAGCCGAGGAATCCCGGCCCCCCCTTGCGCCGCCCTTCGGTCGAAGTGTACATCGAGACGTAATCGGGAACCGGGCTGTCGGCTCGACCGAGCTCGCGGGCCACGACTGACCCCAGATCGGGATAGATCAATCCCGGTTCGATCGGACGGCCGGTGTCCATCATGTCGGCGGCGGCGCCGTGATCGGCATTTTTCGTGTTGAGCGAACGGATGATCGCCGTGTGGTGCTGCCGTTGGGCCAGCTTCGGCATCAGTTCCGAGATGCGAATGCCGGGGACGTTCGTGTCGATGGCCCGGAACGGCCAGCCGGTGGCGCGCCCCGGCTTGGGGTCCCATGTTTCGAGCTGGCTCGCCCCGCCGGCCAGCCAGAGCAGGATCACGTGCTTTTCCTGCCGCTTGATTTCCTCGGCCAGCAGCGGCGACTTGAGGGCATTCAGCCACGTCATGTCGGCCGCAAACGCCGTGGCGCCGAGCGATGCGGCTTCGAGGAAATGGCGGCGATTGAGATGATTCATATTCCGCTTCGCCTCTTCGCAAACCAGAATGTAGTGTAGGCTTCAGCCAACACGATACGACATTTCGTGTGGACTGAAGTCCACACTACAAACACTCACGCTCTCAATAATTGAACCGGAATTCGCCGCTGGTGACCAGCGACCACAACATCTGCTGCAGCGCCGGCAGCGGACGATCTTCGCGCGCGGCGAGATAGGCCGAGATCGCCTCGACCTCTTCGGCCTGAGCGGCCCGCGAAAAGAGGGCCATGAACGCCGTTTGGATCATCTGCGGGCGATCGCTGATCGCTTTGAGCGTGCCGGGCAACCGATCGGTGGAATCGCGCAAATACTCGGCTTCGATCTGCGGGCTGTTGCTGAAGAGCATCGCCTCGCTGACGCCGACTTGAAAATTTTCTCCGGGAATTTCGACCTGCGCGGCGAACTTGTCGGCTTGCGTCTCGAAGTCCCGCCGACGATTGACCCACTCTTCGGGCTTGCCGATCGCCGCGGCGAGCTCCAGCGGATTCGCCGTGGCGATCGAGAGCGACAGCGAAAACTGCGCCGGCGTGAGCGGACGGGGGACGGCGACGGCGAACAACCGATCGGAAGGACGTTCGCCCGGCGTCTCCCAGCGACTGGAGCGCGCATAGGCGCGGCTCAGCACGAGGCCACGGATCAGCCGCTTGAGGTCGTAGTTGTGCGTTTCGACGTCGCGCGCCAACCACGCCAATAGCTCGGGATGACTGGGCTTGTTTTCGGAGTGCATCTGATCGAGAGGCGTCACGAGCCCCGTCCCGAGCAGGCGGGCCCAAATGCGATTGACGAACGCCTTCGGAAAGAACGCGCTGGGATTGGGCTGCAGCGCGACCTCGACGAACTGCGCCCGGCGGCTGAAGGCCGGCGGTTCGGGAGGCGTCTCGCGCTCCTGGTCGGCCTTCTGCTTTTCTTCGGCGGCTTTTTTCTGGTCGTCGCTCAGCGCGGCCAATTGCGGTTCGTCGATCGCCTTGCCGGTGAGGAACATCAGGCTCGCCTGCTTCTCTTCGCCGGCGGTCGTGCGGAACTTGAGCACGCCGTCGTCGCGCTCGGCCAGAAAGTTTTTCTTGGTGAGATACGTGCGATTGAAGAACGACGCCATCCCGAAGTAATGGTCCTGCGTCCAGTCGAGGACGAGCGGATGGTCGTGGCACTTGGCGCAGTTGATGCTGACCCCGAAGAAAATCTTGCTGGTGTCGTTCGTCAGGTCGTCGATGTTCGTGGCCCGCGTTTTGAGAAACGCGAGGGCGTTCTTATGGTTCGGGTCGTCTTCGCGAGCCAGCATCAGGTCGCGAAACATCTGCGGCCAGGGGCGGTTCTCCACAAGCACCATGAGCAGCCACGCGCGCCACTCGGGGCTCCCCTTCCCCGCCATCAGCACGAGATCGAACTCATTCCGCTGGTGGTACGGAAAATCGGGACTCGCGAGGAGCCGATCGACGAGCCAGGATTTTTTGTCGGGCTCGGACGACTGCAAGTACGCCTGGACTTCGGATGAAGCCGGAACTCGCCCCGCCAGGTCGAGCGTCACCCGCCGAATGAAGTTGGCATCGTCGGCCGGCGGGGCCGCGGCGAGGTTTTCAGCAGCAAGCTTGGCGTCGATGTAGAAATCGACGACGACGTCAACGGGCCGGTCGGGCGGGAGCAGATCGTCCGCTCGGACTGAAAGGTCACCCAACCCAAGGGCGACTATGACGAACAGGCAGGAAAGCGCGCTGATCCGCATGCGTTGGTCCGAATAACTGGTCGATCGGGGATGATCCACAGGCGGGCGCGACAAGGCGGGAGTCTGCGATCAGCATGATGATCGGCAGACGCATAAACTCATATGCATACATTACGGGGTTTCGGCCCACGAATCAAGATCGTGGCACAATCGCACGCCTCAATGAACCGCGAGGTAGACGCGCTCACTCTTCAACGCTTCGCTGGCATAGTGCAGACAGGCGGTGACGATTGAGCACGCGCGCGAACTGCGGTACGCGGTCCCGGTTGCCCTGCCCCCTGACAACTCTCTCCTTTCGACTCTCTCCCCAGCCCTCTCTCGCGCAGCGCGGGTCCCGCCAGGGACAAGAGGCGTCATCCTCGACGCTCATCCCCGACAAGCGCCCATACGACAACGAACGCACAGCCAGCGATTCTCACTTCCCAACGGATTGTGTCACCAAACCCGCGACCGCATTCCCCTTCGCTGCCGCCGTGATCAGCGGGGAAACATCCTCGACGTTCCGCACCATCGCATACATCCATTTCCCGTACCTGGCGTCGGCGTTCACGGCAGCGACCCACCGCTCGGCCGCCGCCTTCTTCACTTCCGCCAGCAAATCGAATCCCTTGGTCTCAAGGATGAGGTGCCGCGGAGAATCCCCTTCCAGGCGGATCAGGAAGTCGGGCAGATAATCGTGCATCTGCCCATTGTGAAAATAGGGGATCGCAAAACCCAGTCCCGCATTCTTCACAAACGCCGCGACGTGCTTGCTGCTGTCGATGTAGAACGCGGCCGACTGTTCCCACCGTCGCGTGTCAGCCACGACGTAGTTCACGTGCGACTTCAGCACCTCTCGCACGTCGCGGCTCGTCCAGAAATCGACATCGGCAGTAGACCCAGGGCCGCGGTGAATTTCATAGAGCGGCACCTCCGGTGTTTCGCCTTCCGCCGTGTCGGGCCGGATCGCGTCGCGCAGCCGCTCGATCGCCCACCCGTAGTAAGGGGCGAGAGACAGGTCCTTCTTGTCAGCAGGTGAGTGGGCGACCACCTTCTTTTCGATGAACTGCCGGACGATCGCCGCCACTTGCGGAAACAGCACGTGCGCCGGCGCTTCGCAATGTCCGAGCTTCAAGTACTCGCGCGTCAGGGCCCCCGCCAGATCGAACACAGTCTCCTGAAGCCGATGCTGTTCGCGAAAATTCCGCAGCGATACCTCGTCGATGCTCCCCGGCCCCGACAGCGACATCCGCCCCGCGTTGTTGACGCTCAGAGCCTTCACTTCAACGAACGGAGGAATCTGATTGGGAAGCAGCTGCAAGGGAGGCACGCTGTCCCAATCGACCGCAATCCGATTTCGGATCGCCTGCGTGTATCCCTCCACGCGCGGGAAGCGAATCTCGTACTGAGACTTCGAGGGAATCGCATGGACGTGATACCGTCGCTCCGGCGGTTTGGACGGGCCGACGGGGTTCGCCTTCATCGGGATCACTTCGAACGGCACCCCGAACACTTTGGCGACTTCCTCGGTCAGCCGGCCATCGTCGGTGAAATCGCGGTAGTTGAACCGCCTCAGCCCCCGTCCCACCACCTGCTCGCACAGCAGTTGCGACAGGAACGGCCGCAATCCCACGATGTGTGTGACCGTGTTGCAATCCCATCCTTCGGTCAGCATGCCGACGCTCACGATACACCGCACGTCGCGCCCCGGCGGGTGCAGCGGACGCTCCAGCTTCGTGGCCAGCTCGGCAAATCCTGCGGGATAGATCGGCCGCCCCTGTTTGTCGACCGGCCAGTAGCGCTTCCCCACACTGTCGAGCGTGAACCGCATCCACCGCGACTCGTCGTTCTTGGCTCCCTCGCTGTCGGTTTCGTGAACGACTTTCGAATCGACACGGATCGTATATTCGTGGCCGTCGCGATTGCGAAATCCCTCCAGCTTCGAGGGAGGTATTCCAGTTGGTCGCTTATCTTCGGCAAGCCACTCGAAGACAACTTTCGCCAGCTTCGTATTTTTGCAGACGATGATGAACACCGGGGGGCGCGGGTCGTCTCCCTGCGCCAATTCCTGCCGCCGCTCTTCCCATAATCCCCCAAGCATCGCGATCGGATGATGCGCGTACTTGAGGATCGCCTCGGGCTTGGGATCGGCTCGTTTGCCGCCCCGCTCGGCCGCCGTGAGCTGCGGCATGATCCAGTGCCAGATATTGAAGTAGCCGGGGATCGCCGCGCCTGTTGTGTCCCGAACCGCGAGTTGCGGAATCTTCACCAGCCCCGCTTCAATTGCGTCGACCAATCCAAAATCACTGACGACCCACGGAAACGGCCGATTCGTCTCCTGCCCGACCCGACCCAGAAAATACGGCGTGGCCGAGAGGTCGACGCAGAAGTTGATCCCCCGTTGCTTGTGGATCCGGTCGAGCCCTTCGATCCAGATTGTCGCCTCTTTGAAGTACTCTTCGGCGTCGCTGTCATCCCCGAATGTGTCGTCTTCATCATCGTCCGCTTCGGGGCGGCGAATGCGGTAAGCGTGGTGCGCCTCGTCGTTCATCACCAGCAGGTTCTGCTTGCCGCCGATGTCGCGCCCCAGCACACGGTTCAATAGGGACGTATCGCTCTCGACGTACCGTTCCGACTCGACCTGCACCGTTTCGAGATTCCCCGAGTCGTCACGATTCTCATTGAGGACGGTCAGCAACCCCAATCCCGACTGCCGCTCGTATTCGGCCATTGTCAGGTAGCGCTTGCCGCGCGCCGTAGTTGTCTTTTTGCCGATGTGAATCGTCTCGCGGATCCGCACGGGAACCCCCGCCTTAACGACGCGAGCCGTCGTACCACCAGTCTGCACTCCCTGCGGCTCGAAAACGTGCCAGTTTCGAACGAGCACCTTGCCCTGCGTCAACTGCGGCAGCAAATGCGGCGGCACCAGATCGCGCGAGCGGTACAGGCTTGCCTCGCCGAATTCCGGATCAAGTTCCTGCAACCGCTGGCGAATCGTCACATTGGGGCAGACGACGAGCACGGCATCCGAAAAGCGGGCGTCGCTTCTGTTGTTGACCTTATTGAGAATGCTCCAGGCCGCGAGCATCCCCATGACGGTCGTTTTCCCCGACCCGGTCGCCATTTTGCATGCGTAGCGCTTGAACGCCGTGAAGCCGCGGGCCAAACCCTCTTCTCCCGGCTGATCGACCGGAATGCCGATTCCCTGCAGCAGATCGGCGCGGGCCTCGGTGAGAAAGAGAATCGTTTCGGCTGCTTCGATCTGCGCAAAGAACAGCCGCTGCTCTCGTCCCTCGCGCCGCCACCAGCGCAGCAGCTCGACCGTGGTCCGCGTCGCACCGGGGTATCCCGCCTCGCGCCAATCGGAGACGCGCTGGCGAATCTTGTTCACCAGGAGCAGTTCGATCGCGATCCCGACGCGCGATCCGGCCGCCTGGCTCGGCTTGGCCCTCGGGTCGCGATAGT
>JAGVKR010000476.1 GCA_020050375.1 Planctomycetales bacterium | reverse complement strand
GGCGCGGTGTCGCACTTGGATTTGCCTTCGGCGCCGGCCCGTTCCTGGGAGTGGTCGGCTCGCTTGTCCAGCAGTTGCTCCTGGATAGCCATATTGGAAATTTCACAATCACCCCACTGGAGTTCCCCTCGAATATTGCGCTTCTATTTGCGGTCTGCATGCCGGTGATGCTGCTCGCCGCGGCTCTCTCCAGCGGCCTGATCGTAGTCACCAGCGGCGACGTCGAAGAGAGGATCGCGCTGTGGAGCGGCATCAGGAACTTTCTGTCGCAGCGAGTGCTCCTGTGGGCGACGATCGTCACGTTTCTGCTGTATATTGGCAACACGATCACGGCCAACATGACGTTGTACACGCGAGAGGTTCTCGATGCCGAGCCGATCTCGTATGCCGGATACCAGTTCGCCATCCGGTTCGGCTTCAAGGTGGTTGCGGGGGTTGTGCTCGGCTGGATGTTGACTCGCTCCAACCCGCGGGCCGGCATCCTGGCGACCGGACTGTTGTTTGTGCTATCGCAAGTCTGGGCCATGTTTGCAACGGGGTACTGGTATCTGCTCGCCTTCGGCATTTACGGCGCGGGAGAGCTCGTCGGGGTTTACGCGCCGAATTACATTCTCTCGGCATCGTCTCAGCGCGACCTGCGGCGCAATATGGCGTACGCCACGATGTTGATGGCTCCCGCGGCTCCCGTCGGAACGCTCTTCGGGGCGATTGCCGATTTTGGCAAGAACAATTATGACGCGGCAACCGGCTTTCGACTCAGTTTTGCGATTTGTGCCGTGATTCTGATCGTTGGGCTCGCTCTGGCGGTCGCCGTTCTTCCTCCTCGGCCCAAAGCTCCCGAATGAATTCAGCCCTCCGTATTGACAGTTAAGACAAAGGCATTTTTTTCTGTAGGGAACGCCCTCCGTGGCGTTCCGCGAATCAGAGTGGGCGCTGATGTTTAGAATGATTGTCCCGAGGCGCTCGCGGATCGGCACTGAGGCCGATCCCTACAGATCCAGCATTCTGCCCCCCGACATTGGACGCGAAATGTCATGCACAAGATGATCGTGATTGGTGTCGGGTCGATCGGCGAACGCCACACCCGGTGCTTTCAAGCCACCGGCCGCGCCGAAGTGTCGATCGTCGAGATTAACGAAACATTGAGGAAGACGGTCGTCGAGCGCTACGCGATCCCGGCCTTTGCTTCGCTCGACGAGGCCCTGCAGGGGGGGCCCACGCTGGCGGTCGTCGCCGCGCCGGCACACACCCATATCCCGCTGACGAAGAAGCTGGTCGCAGCCGGTCTTCACGTGCTGATCGAGAAGCCCCTGAGCGTCAGCTTCGACGGCATCGACGAACTGCGGAAGCTGATTACCGAGCGGGGCGTCGTGGCCGGCATGGCTTACGTTCTGCGCGCTCTGCCGGCCCTGAACGCCATGAAGCGGGCGATCGATGAAGGTCGCATCGGCCGCCCGCTTGAATTGGTGGCCGTCTCCGGGCAACACTTTCCCACGTATCGCCCGGCCTACCGCGAGATCTATTACACTCGCCGCGAGACGGGAGGGGGAGCGATCCAGGATGCACTGACGCATCTCGTCAACGCCTCCGAATGGCTGGTCGGCCCCGTCGACTCGCTCGTCGCCGACGCCGCGCATTGCGCCCTGCCGGGCGTTGAAGTCGAAGACACCGTGCACCTGCTGACGCGTCACGGTCCGTTGCTCGGCAACTTTTCGCTCAATCAGCATCAGGCCCCCAATGAATCGACGCTCACGATCATCGGCGAACGCGGCACGCTGCGCTGGCAGCATCATCGAAACTCCGTGTCGTCGATGAACTCCCCTGGTGAAGAGTGGCGCGAGGAAACGTTCGGCGCTCTCGAGCGCGACGACCTGTTTATAGCCCAGGCCAATGCCTTTCTCGATGCCGTTGAAGGACGTCGCCCGGTGCTGTGTACGGTCGATGAGGGGCTGCAAACGTTGCGTGTGAATCTTGCCGCCCTCGCCAGTGTCGATGGCCACCGCTGGCAGAAGATCGTTCACGATTAGAGAGGACTTCGCCATGAAAATCGCCGGCGTGCAAATGGACGTGGCCCTGATGGATCTCGACCGCAACCTCGCGCACATGGTCTCGAAGCTGCGCGAGACGACGGACAAAGGAGCGAAGCTGGCTGTCTTCCCCGAGTGTGCCTTGAGCGGTTACTGTTTTTCCTCGCTCGACGAGGCACAGCCTTATGCGCAGCCCATTCCCGGACCGGCCACCGAGCGGATGCGCGCGGCGTGCGCCGAGCTGGGTTGTTATGCCATCTTCGGAATGCTCGAGATCGACGGATCGCGGATTTTCAACGCCGCGGTGCTTGTCGGGCCGGCCGGAGTTATCGGCAGTTACCGCAAGGTGCATCTCCCCTATCTGGGGGTCGACATGTTCACGAGCTACGGCGATCGGCCTTTTGCCGTTCATGACGCGGGAGAAATTCGGGTGGGAATGAACGTCTGCTACGACGCCTCATTCCCCGAGGCGGCTCGCTCGCTGGCCCTGCTGGGGGCCGACCTGATCGCGCTTCCGACCAACTGGCCTCCGGGGGCCGAATGCACGGCAGCGAGCGTGATCAACGCCCGAGCCCTCGAGAATGCCGTGTATTACATTGCCGTCAATCGCGTGGGGACCGAGCGGGAATATGAGTTCATCGGGCGGAGCAAGATCGCCGACACGAACGGCCAGACGCTCGCCGAGACGCACACGACCGGCGAAGAGATCATCTACGCCGACATCGATCCAGCCCGATCGCGGCGGAAACACATCATCCGCGTTCCCGGGAAGCACGAGATCGACCGCCTGGCCGACCGCCGGCCCGAAATGTACGGACTTCTCGTTCGCCCGCACGAACTGAAATCCCCCGGAAGGCCTTAGCCCGCTTCACGATGCGCGTTCAGCCCAAGCCGACGGCGGTGCATTCGGGTCTGTCCGCACAGCAGCCAGCCTCGGCTGCGCGCGACCACTTCCGGAAATCTGCTCAAAACTCGCGTGACAGATGGACCGACGCGACGTAGAATTCAGCGCATCACATCAAGCTCGCACGTTCTGTGCGGCGCGGAAGTCAATTCTGTGAAGGACTGCTCTCATGTCTGTCGGAAGGCGCGTCCAGTGGGATCGACACGTCGATCAAATCATCCGTTCGCAGCATTACACCTGGCTTGGTGAAGGCTTGGCCGGCGAGACACCGCAGGTCGCCTTGGCCGACATCCTCACCGACATCATGCACATGTGCGCCCGCCAGGGAATCTCCTGGGAAGACCTCGCCGCCCGCAGCCGTGCGCAGTTCGAACGCGAAGAAGCCGAAGTGACCTCACACGAAATGTCGAATGTCTAATCACGAATGTCGAATGAATGACGAAACCGGAATGACGAAATCCGGCAAGGGATATTTTGTGATTCGATCATTCGGAATTCATTAGACATTCAGATTTCGACATTCGTCATTTTGCGGTAGCGTCTCCCCAGATGTACCAGTTCGGGACGACGTACACCCAGTGCCCCTGCGGCAGGTTCTCGTGGCCGAGGTACGACGTGCCGTCCCAGCGGCCGTAGTCGCGGAATGGACCGTACTGCTCGGCGTCGCCGGGAGCCGGCACGATTCGAAGCAAGCTCCTGTACTTGCCGCCGACGGTGGCTCGACGCATTTCGTCTTCGGCCGCCTTAGCCGACCGCATCTCCTCCTTGAACTTGTTCTCCAATACCTTCAGTTTTTCTTTGGTGACCGCGGCAGCGACTTCGGCCTTCTTAATGGCAATTCGATCGGCTTCGCTCGGTGAATGCGCCAGCTCCGGCCGCATCGACTTGACGGCCTGCACCAGGTCGATGAACTCCTGCTGTAGTCCCCCTTTGTCTTCTCCCTTGGCTCCCTGCGCCAGTTCGAGCACCAGGTCGAGCCCTGCCTGGCCGCGGTGTTGCGAGTCGCGGAGCACCATTCCGAACGCGGCAACCGCTGCCGCCCATTCGAAGTTGCGTGAGGGTTTCAAATTCCCGGCGATGTTCGGCGACCGAACGGGATCGACCGTTGGAACCTCGAACAGCTCGCTCGTATCGGCTTCGGGCTGCTTGTAACGCAGCTTGACGGTCAGCAACTCGTGGTCGACACCACCGTCGCGGGCGATTCCGATCCGCTGGTAACGGAGCCCTTCCCCGGCTGGCTGAGCCGGCGTGCTTGAAGCAGGCACGATCTCGTACAACGCGGTGACGCTGTGCCCGGCGCCGATCTCGCCCGCATCCTTTTTGTCATTGTGAAAATCATGGACTGCCATCACGCGATTCTCGTAGCCAATCAGCCGGTAGGCGCCGACGTTGGCCGGGTTGAACTCGACCTGCAATTTCACATCCTTGGCGATCGTCACGAGCGTTCCGGCCAGTTCGTCGACGAAGACTTTCTTCGCCTCGCGCTGACCGTCAATGTATGCGTAGTGGCCATTTCCCTTGTCGGCGAGCTTTTCGAGCTTGCCGTCCTTGAGGTTTCCCATCCCGAAACCGAACACGCTGAAGAAGACTTTCGTGCGGGCCCGCTCCTGAATGAGCTGCACGAGCTGGTCGTCGTCGCTGACGCCAACGTTGAAATCGCCGTCGGTGCAGAGGATGACGCGGTTCGTTCCCCCTTCGACAAAATGCCGCACGGCGGTCTCGTAAGCCAATTGAATGCCACCCGCGCCGTTGGTCGAGCCGTGGGCCCGCAGGGCGGCGATCGTGTCGAGAATCGGCTTTCGATTGTCGCCGGTCGTCGATTCGAGCCGCAGCGTGGCGGTGTCGGAGTAGGTGACGATCGCCACGCGGTCCGATTCGGTCATCTGTTCGGTGAGCAGCGAGAGGCCCGCCTTGACGAGCGGCAGCTTGTTTTCGCTCGACATCGAGCCGGAGACGTCGACGAGAAACACGAGATTCGACGTGGGGCGCTTGTCACGGGGAATCTCCCGCCCCTTAAGGCCAATGCGGACCAGCCGGTTTTGCGGACGCCAGGGGGCATTGCCGACTTCGACATTTACCGAAAACGGCCGCGCGTCGGCCGGCTGCGGATCGTCGTAGCGGAAGTAGTTGATCAGCTCTTCGATGCGGACGGCATTCGGCGGCGGCATCTGCCGATTCGTGAGAAACCGCCGGACGTTGGTATATGAAGCGGTGTCGACGTCGACGCCGAACGTCGAGAGTGGCTCGGCGAGCGGTGTGACAAATTGGTTTTCATTGACCGGCTCATAGACTTCGGCGCTCTCGCCGGATTGGTCGTGGATGCCGTCTGCAAGATCGAGCGACATATGCTCGCTGCGCCGCAAGCCGTCGGCGACGAACCTGCCTGCCGCGACAGGCTGGCCGAAAAAGTGCCGCTGCGGAACTGTTTCATCTTCAATGACGTCATTCCCGAGTTTGCCAATGCTGAAACCGGAAGTCTGGTTCGGAAAATTGCGTTCGGAGTCAACTCCCAACGCCGGAACCGTTGTCGGCGCTTTGGCCGGACTGTCGGATGCAGGGACGTCGTACTGAACAACCGGCTTTCCATGGACGGTGGCATTTGGCGGTTGGGGGGCGCGGACAGTGTGCGGCTCCAAACCGCTGGATGACTTCCCTTCTCCTGACTCGGACAGCGTCTCCTCCTTCACAGTCAG
>JAGVKR010000032.1 GCA_020050375.1 Planctomycetales bacterium | reverse complement strand
TTTCCCACGAGCTCCCGCACTTGCCCAGCGCGCTCGTCCAGCGTGGCCCCCGTCGCTTTGCCCAGCGATAACCCATAGGCGCGGGCAAAGACACTTTGCAGGTCGAGACTGTCCGGGGGAACGGCTCCGGCTGGCAGCTTGAACGTCAAGAACCCCGGCCGCGAATAAGCAAACCGAAAATCGGGCCACATGCGCGACATTTCCTGCTTGAGTGCCGACTCGGCTCCCACCTGGCAGGTGGCGAACAGGAATTTCGGGATCTCGCTCATTGGACTCCAAAGGGGTTGAACGTCGGAAAGAACGCAGCCGTCAATCAAAGTCGTCTTTCGCTCCGCGAAAGAACGCGCCCTTTCGCGGAGCGAAAGGCGACGATGCGACACGCGCCGGCCGAGATTGTAGCGGCCCCGCGACGCATTTGCATTCACCCTCCGGCACTCCTACCATCATCCCATGTCCGCGAAAAACACCCGTTCCCGCCGCACAGCCGAAGCCGAAGGGCGCCCCGACCCGCGTCCCACTCCCGGCCTGGTCGCCCAACGTTCGCTCGATCTCGACCTGTCGATGCCGCTTCCGCGCGTCACATTGCGTTCTGTCCGCAAGCATCCGCTGCTGTTTCGCAAGCTGATCGGAAAAGTGGACGATGCGGCCCGCCCGGGAGACGTCGTCGCCGTCCATACGCCACAGGGAGACCTGCTCGGGCACGGGCTCTACAACCCCCGGGCCGAGATGACGGTTCGCATGCTGTCATTCGGCGGTCCCCCGCCGAAGGCCGGCTTCTGGCGTGCCAGGCTCGAGCAGGCCGTCAGCCTGCGCCGCGACCTGTTGCGCCTCGGTGAAGCGACTGATGCCTACCGCGTCATTCATGCCGAAGCCGACGGGCTCTCGGGGCTCGTCGTCGATCGGTATGGCGACGTCCTGTCGGCCGAAGTCTTCAGCCTCGCAATGTTCCAGCGTTCACAGGCGCTGCTTGCGGAACTGGCCAACATCCTCGGCACGCGGCACACGCTCATCCAGATCGCGCCGCAGACGCACGGGCAGGAGGGCTTTCTCGCCGAGCCGATCCGTTCGACCGATCTCCCCCGCGATGTCGTGGTGACCGAATCGGACACAAAATTCCGCGTGCGGTTCGAAGAGTCGCACAAGACCGGCTTCTTCTGCGATCAACGCGAGAATCGCCAGCGGCTCGCGACGTATTGCCGCGACCGAACGGTTCTCGACCTCTGTTGCTACACCGGCGGATTCGCGGTCTCTGCGGCACGATTGGGAAAGGCTCGCGAAGTGACCGGCGTCGATCTCGACGAGCAGGCGATTGCCCTCGCCAAAGACAACGCCCGGTTGAATCAGGTCCGGCCGGGTTTTGTGCACGCCGACGTGTTCGGCTACATGCGTGACATGTTGCAGAATGGCCGGCAGTATGACGTTGTCATCCTCGATCCTCCCAAGTTGATTCGCAATCGCCGCGAGATCGACGAAGGGACTCGCAAGCACTTCGATCTGAATCGCCTGGCGCTGCAGCTCGTCGCCCCCGGCGGATTGCTCGTCACCTGCACCTGTTCGGGCCTGCTGCCGGAAGCGGAGTTCCTGGCGCTAGTCCACAATGCCGCTCGACAGGCGGGCGGTGGAGCAGGGGAGGGGAGCGGCGGCGATCGTTCCGCCGGAAGGACGCTGCAGATCCTCGCGAAGACCGGCGCGGCCGCGGACCACCCGGTGGCTCCCGACTGCCCGGAGACCGAGTATTTGAAGGCTGTGTGGGTGCGGGTCTTGTAGATTTGTCGCGTGGCGGGCGGACTTCGCAAAATCATTCACGCTGACGGTTGTCGAACGCGAGTGCTCGATGAATCACGTCGATCCGGAACACATCCGCATCATCGTCGCCACCGATTGTGGCAGCACGACGACCAAGGCGATTCTGATCGAGCGGCAGGCCGACGGGCATTATCGCCAGACGCATCGCGGCGAAGCGCCGACCACAGTCGAAGAGCCGGTCGCCGACGTCACAATCGGCGTCGCCAATGCCCTCACCGAATTGCAGGAGTTGGCCGGCCGGCGCCTGATCGACGATGCGGGGCAAATCATCCGTCCCGCGACCGACTCCGACGGCTGCGACATCTACATTTCGACCTCCAGCGCCGGTGGGGGATTGCAGATGGTTGTGGCCGGAGTCGTCCGCGAGATGTCGGCCGCCAGCGCCAAGCGAGCCGCGCTCGGGGCCGGAGCGATCGTCATGGAAGTCCTGGCCGCCAACGACAAACGCCGCCCCCACGAGCAGATTCAGCGGATCCGCGAGCTGCGTCCCGACATGATCCTCATCGCCGGCGGAACCGACGGCGGAAACCTTCGGCAGGTCGTGCAGATCGCCGAGCGGATCGCCCCGGCCAAACCGCAGCCGCGCTTCGGCGGGCAGTATCGCATGCCCGTGATCTTCGCCGGCAATCGCGACGCAGCCCCCGGCGTCCGATCGGCGTTTGACGATTCTGTCGATCTGGAAGTCGTCGACAACGTGCGCCCTGTGCTCGAGCGCGAGCACCTCGGGCCGGCCCGCGATGCGATCCACGATCTGTTCCTCGAGCACGTCATGGCCCACGCGCCGGGTTACGACAAACTGATCCAGTGGGCCGATGCGCCGATCATGCCGACGCCGGGAGCCGTCGGCAATATCCTCCAGACGATCGCCAACCAACAGCATATCAACGTCGTCGGCGTCGATATCGGTGGAGCGACGACCGACGTCTTCAGCGTCTTCGACGGCGTCTTCAATCGCACCGTCAGCGCCAACCTCGGGATGAGCTATTCGATCTCCAACGTCTGTGCCGAGGCGACGCTGCCGGGCATCCTGCGCTGGGTCCACCTCGAAATGGACGAGCGCGAGCTGCGGAATCGCGTGAAAAACAAGATGATCCGCCCGACGACGATTCCACAGACGCTCGAAGCACTCGTCTTCGAGCAGGCGGTCGCCCGCGAAGCGCTGCGGCTTGCGTACGTCCAGCACAAGGAGTTCGCGACGACGCTCAAAGGGGTCCGGCAGCAACGCGGCATCGGCGACATGTTCCGCCAGCGGACGGGTGGACTGTGCATCGTCGACAACATGCGGCTCGACCTGCTCGTCGCCTCGGGGGGAGTGCTCTCGCACGCACCGCGAATGGAGCAGACCGCGGCCATGCTGGTCGATGCCTTCGAGCCCGAGGGATTCACGACCCTCGCCAAAGACAGCATCTTCATGATGCCCCACCTGGGAGTGCTGGCGGAGGTCCATCCACAGGCAGCGCTGGAAGTTTTCGAGCGCGACTGCCTGATCTATCTGGGGACGTGCGTGGCCGCGAAGGGAATCGGGAAGCCGGCACAAAACTGCTTTGGTTACGACATTCAGGGAAAGACGTTCCGCGAGACGGGTTCGCTGCGGTTCGGCGAAGTCAAACGCCTGCCGCTGGCAGTCGACGAAACCGCAAGCGTCACGATCGAACCCGCGCGCGGGTTCGATCGTGACGCTTGCGGTTTCG
>JAGVKR010000516.1 GCA_020050375.1 Planctomycetales bacterium | reverse complement strand
GCTGCAGCCGGGACATCCGCCGACGCTGTCGGAGAGCGCCAATGCCAGTCCGATGGACCGCGACACGCTCGCGATCCTGAAGGCGGGGTCTCTGCCGGTTGTGGCGGAAACGACGGTCGTGCTTGAGATCGTTGGCGACCGGTAGAGCGGGGTCGCAGCCCGTAGTGTGGACTTCAGTCCACACGAATCCATTCTTCACGTCGGCTAAAGCCGACGCTACGTAAAGAGGATCTTCAAAACAGCGCCGTCACCGGCCGCCCGGTTGTGATCGGGACCGGGCGGCCGTTCGGGTCTTCGATCGTCGTTTCGGGTGCGAGTCCGAAGGCGTGCAAAATCGTGGCGGCGAAATCGTCGGGGGTGACGGGGGAGTCTTTGACGTAGGCTCCCTGCCTGTCGCTGGCGCCGTAGACTTGTCCGCCGCGGACGCCGCCGCCGGCAAGAAGCTGCGTGTAGCAGTGGGCCCAGTGATCGCGGCCGCTCGTGGCGTTGATCTTTGGAGTCCGGCCGAATTCTCCCGCGACGACGAGCAGCGTTTCGTCGAGCAATCCCCGCTCGTGCATGTCGTCGAGCAGGGCCGAGAAACTCCGATCGAACGACGGCGTGCAATACTGGTGCGTCAACTGCTGCACGCCGGTGAGCTGGCCGTCGATGCCGCACACGTCTGTTGGAACGCCGTGATTGTCCCACAGATTGAACTGGCACCCTTTGGCGTCGAAGAAGGTCCAGAAGACGTTGACCGTCCGCACGCCGGCTTCGATGAGTCGCCGGGCCATGAGCAGGCTCTGGCCGTATTCGTTGCGGCCATAGCGGTCGCGGACCCGGTCGGGCTCGCGGGTGATGTCGAAGGCGCGACTGGCGGCGCTTGCCGTGACGAGGTTCAGGGCGCTCGTGTAACTGTTCTGCATCCGCGCGACGGCAGGGGAGGCAGTCGCAAACGAAGATTCTCCACGGATCGAGTCGGCCAGGTTGAGCCGGGCGCGCAGCCGCGCTTCGTCAACACGATCGGGCAGGGCGATGGCGTCGAGCTTGAGAAGGGCGTCACTGAGGGAGCCCTTGGGCTCTTTGTTGAAGGCGAGGGGGTCGCACGTCTGCCCCAGGAATCCGCCGCTCTGCCCTTTGTACGGGGGAGAATAGGTGGTGAACAGACGCGGCAGGACGACCCACGCCGGCAGGTCGCCGGATATCCCGAGCAGACGCTGCAGAATGCCTCCCACGCCGGGATGATCGTCGCGCGAGGCGTAGATTTCGCCGCGCCGCGCGGGCAACTGGCCGAGCAGCGAGCGGGCAATCGCCCCGGCGTGGTCGTTGTCGGCGTGCGTCATCGAGCGGATGAGCGCCAGCTTGTCGGCATGCCGGGCCACTTGCGGAATGAGCGAACCGAACCGCAGGCCGGGGACCGTCGTTTCGATCGAATCGAATACGCTGCGAATCCCCGCCGGAGCTTCGGGTTTCAGATCCCACAAGTCGGGCTGCGATGGCCCGCCGCAGAGAAAAAGATAAATGCAGCTCTTCGCGGTGGAGGGATGCGCGAGCGGCGGCCCTCCCGCCATCCCCTCACGTTGGAGCAGCCCCGGAAGACTCATCCCAAGGCCCGCGCAGGCCGACATCCGCAGCCACTGCCGGCGTGAAACCGATCGATCGGGCCTGGAGGTGGGGAACAGATTGAGCATGGGGACATTTTCGGCCGCTGGAATCACAAACCGCCGTCAAAAGCGAGACATCGAGCTTCTCCCAGTGTAACGAAGCAGGTGAATGGAATGAATAGGATCAACGCGACACGGCCGCGCGATCTCCGTAGCACGGACTGTTAGTCCGTGCGTGAGTGTCGCAATGTACGAATTCGCTCCCGCGACTGAACCGCATATTCACGCGATCGTTGTCGAGAGATGCGATCCAGCCACATCCAGGAGTGCGTGATGACAAAATGACGTATCACGCACGGACTAACAGTCCGTGCTACGGTGAACCGCGCCGTCAATCACGTCTGCACTTCTTACATCAGACAACCAACAACGCAAGAATTACGACAGCGGCCAGCGATACGCGGCCTGCGCGTTCGTCGAGAAGTATTTCTCGGCGGCCGCGCGGCCTCGGGCGCTGACGTACTGCTGCATGATCGCGAACGTCTGGGCATACGTGGCGAAACGATCGGTGACCGGCCAGTCGCTGCCGTAGATCAGGCGGTCGTCGCCGAAAGCCTCCCACGTCGCATCGAGAATCGGCCGATAGAAGTCGACCTCGAGCGGGGCCTTCTTCGTCCCTTCGGGCGGTTTCGCCAGTTCGACGAGGGCCGAGACCTTGCAGAAGACTCGCGGGTGCTTTGCGGCGGCGCGCATCGCCGCCAGCCATTCCTTGGGCGGCGCACGGCCGTCGATGCTCACGTCGGCGATATGATTGATGACGATCCGCAGCTCGGGGAGTTTTTCAGCCAGACGCGCGACGTCGGCCGGCGCTTCGGGTGGGCCGATGGCGTCGAGCTCCAGGTCGAGCTCAGCGAGCCGGCGCACGTCGGCCAGGCAATCGGGGTTGTCGAGGGCGCGGCGGACCGTGTCGCTTCCGACCCGAATTCCCCGAAAGACCTTGTTGGCCGCAAACCGCTTGAGATGCTCGGCGAACTTCGGCTGACCCGGTGCGAGGTTGCCGACGACGCCGACGACCGACGGATTGGCGGCGGCCAGATCAAGCAGCCAGGCGTTGTCTTCGAGCAAACCGCTGGCTTCGATGACGACCGTCTTAGTCACGCCGACCGGCTTGGCCTGTTCGAGGAAGTGTTTGGGGAGGACTGTGCGGTAGAGGACTTCGTCCTCTTTACCGGGCCAGGGAACTCCGCCGGGACGGGACGGGTCGTAGAAATGGGTGTGGCAATCGACGATGGCCGGCTTGTCGGCGGCATGGACCGCCCGATCCAGGCCCAGCGCCATGCTGCCGACGATGCCAAGGGCGGCCGATTCAAGAAACGTGCGACGGGAGATAGTCATGATGTATTCCATTGTCGAGTTTGGAAGCCCGAATGTCGAAATTCAAATGTCGAATAAAATCCGAAATTCAAAATGACGGAAAGGGGCCGTTCACATTTTGACTTTTGTCTTTGAGATTTCATTAGACATTTGAATTTCGAGCTTCGACATTTTTCTGCACCCGCCGATCCTTCGACTTCAGCCTTGTGTCGGATCGGACGCCAGGTCGGGCTTCGGGCCGTGGGGGTAGTCGACCGGCTTGTAGCGGATCGCCAGCTCGGGAGTTGTCAGCTTCTCGTGGCTCTGCGCGCGCGAGGTGAGGGCGCGATCGAGAATGCCGCTGGTCAGCAACGTTCGCTCGACGGGGTAGCTCGGGCGGCCGGTGTGGAACATCCGCTCGATTCCCTTGAGCAGATACGCAAAATGGGGATAGCGCGGCTCGGTCAGCTCGTTGAAGCGGGTCGCCAGAATCGATTTCTCGCCTTTGAGTTGGAGGGCGATCGACGTCCCGCTGGAGTATTCGGGCAGCATCGCCACCGCGCCGCGGAAGCCGTCGACGTACTCGAAGAGAAACAGCGCCGAATTCGCCGCCTTGCGGCCGTCGCCTTCTTTCTTAGGGACGGCGCCCAGCGCAGCGTCGAGAAGGTCTTTGCGGACGATGCCGTCGTCGACCGCCTTCCACATCGCGTCCCCTTCGAGGCATTGGACCGACTTGACGCCCGTCTCGGCGCCGCGGCGCCGCTCGACGTGGCATTGGAAGAATTCCAGGGCGTGGCTGCCGTAAATGTCGAGCCCCGAATAGCCGATGCCGACGGCGGCCTCGATTTCGCAATCCATCGGGACGTCGATCTCGGGGACGCGATAGCCGACCGTCATCGACGAGCCGGCCATGAACGGAATCTTGAGCTGCCTGGCACGATCGTACATGAATTTAGCGTCGGACCAGACCGGCCCGAGATGCTTGTCGTTGAAGACCGGGACGACGCGGCCGTGCTTCTCGAAGGTGTCGGCGATCCCTTCGAAAAAGCGCCGGCGGGGATAGAGATGCTGTCCCTTGTCGTTGTAAGGGTAATTGCCATGCTCGCCGATGCTGATCACGCCGTCGACCGGAATGCGATCGCCGCCGACGGTGAGCGCCTTTTCGATCGAGTCAAAGATCGGCACATTGTATTTTTCGGCCATCGGACGGGCGAGATCGCCGGTGGCGGGGAACTGGTCGACGTACATCGAAGCCAGCGTGAGGGCAGGGCCGGGGCCGCCATCCTGCTTCCAGCCTTCGAGGATTTTTCCCAGGAGCACGTCGGCGTGCAGCCCTTTCTGATAGGCGGTGATCACGGCGGCGACCGACCTGGGCTTCACCGGCCCGGCGGCGGATGCCAAATTGGGCAGAGTCAACCCGCCCAACGGTGCGAGCGCGCCGGATGTCGCGGCGGCCGCCACGCCGGTCAGCCATTCGCGTCGTGTGATGTCGCCTGGTCTGCTCACTGTTGGTTCTCCCG
>JAGVKR010000140.1 GCA_020050375.1 Planctomycetales bacterium | reverse complement strand
GCCCCCCCTTCCTGAGGGGGGGAAATGCACTGGTCCCACGCGGGGGGCATTTTCCGGGGACGGCCAAAAGCGTCATTTTTCTCTTCATGGACGGCGGGCCGAGCCATCTCGACACGTTCGACCGCAAGCCGCTCGTCAACGAGTTTGCCGGCAAGCCGTTGCCCGATTCGGTCGAACGGGTTCTCACGCCCATGGGAGTTTCCAACAACCCGCTTTTGGCAAGTCGACGGCAATGGAAGAAGTACGGCGAAAGCGGGCTGGAAGTCTCTGACTGGTATCCGCACGTCGGCGAGTGTGCCGACGACCTGTGCGTCGTTCGTTCCTGCTGGGCCGACGGATTGAATCATGTGGGGAGCGTCTGCCAGATGAACACCGGCAGCATTCTCGCCGGCCGGCCGAGTCTGGGAGCCTGGGTCAATTACGGGCTGGGGAGCGAGAATCAGAATCTTCCGGGCTTTGTCGTCCTGCTCGACAACGACCGCGAGCCTCCGGGGGGCAACCGCGTCTGGGGAACCGGCTTCATGCCCGCCACGTTTCAGGGGACCCGCTTCCGCAACGGAAAGACCCCCGTTCTGCATCTGACTCCGCCCGAAGAGCTCGGGGACCAGCAGCAGCGATCGAAGCTCGATTTCATCAATCGGCTCAACCGCCGGCACCTTGAGACCCGCGCCGGCGACGTCGATCTCGAAGCCCGGATTGCCTCTTACGAGCTGGCGTTCCGCATGCAGGCCGAAACTCCCGCCGCGGTCGACCTGGCGCAGGAAACCGAAGAGACCCAGGAACTGTACGGCCTGGGTGATAAATCGACCGCCTCGTTCGGCCGCAATTGCCTGCTCGCGCGACGCCTGGTTGAGCGCGGCGTGCGATTCGTGCAGCTCTATTCGGGCTCCGGCAGCCAGTGGGACGCGCACTCGAAGATCGAAGAGAATCATTCCCGCCTGTGTCAATCGACCGACAAACCCATCGCCGGCCTGCTCCGCGACCTGAAGCGCCGTGGACTGCTCAACGAAACGCTGGTGATCTGGGGAGGCGAATTCGGCCGGACGCCGATGTCCGAGAAGGGGGACGGCCGCGATCATAATCCCTACGGGTTCACGCTCTGGTTTGCCGGCGGCGGAGTGCCGGGGGGGCGCGTCGTGGGAGCGACCGATGATTCCGGGTTGAAGGCGGTCGACCGCCGCGCGCACGTCCGAGACCTGCACGCCACGATTCTCGAGTTGCTCGGCCTCGATCACACGCAGCTCCTTTACCTGCACCAGGGGCGTCCAGAACGGCCGACCGTCAACGAAGGACGCGTCATCGACGACGTGCTTTCCTGATCGAACATCGGTCTGGACGCATTTTTGGGGTTCGGCTATCTTCCCGCTCGTAATCCGGCAGGAGCAGCCCGGCGGGAAACTGTAAAAGGAGTTGCGGATGATTTTCCGAAGTCTGATTTTGATCGTGGGAATCCTGCTGGGCACTTTGACGGGCTGTAACCGCGATGGTGCTCCCCAGGGAGTCACCAGCGCTCCCAAGCCGGCCGGCGGTGTCGGCGTCGTGGATCTCGACTCGCTCGCCAAGCAGCTCGGCCGCGACGTCGAAATGAACAACGCCGTTCAGGAGCGGCTCACGTCGCTCAACAGCAAGCTCACCACGTTTCAGAATTCGCTGAACCGACTCTTCGACGAAAAGAAAGAGACTTTCGGTGAGGAGCCGAATGAAGAGCAGCAAAAGCAGCTCGCGGCGACGCAGGATCGCATGACTTCCCAATTGCTCGAATCCAAACGGAAAGGTGAGAACGAGCTGGCCGTCTACAAGCAGCAGCTCGTCGATCAGTTTCGCGAGCAGACCAAGCCCGTGTTGCGGGAGGTGGCGGCGGCCCGAGGCCTTTCGATCGTCGTTCCGAAGAACAACCTGCTGCTGTTGACGGTTGACCCCGGTGTCGAAATCACCGATGAAGTCGCCAAGCGGATGCTGGCTTCGCAGCCGCCGACTTCCGAGCCGTCGGCCGAAAAGCCGCGCCGCCGCGGAACGACCGAAACCTCCTCCCGCTGAAAGCAGGCGTCCCAACGTCGGTGCCAGGTGTTGAATGTCGCTCAAAGTCCTGACCGTCGACGGTGACGTCGTGCAGCCGCTGTCGCTCTCGTTCGAGGACCTGGCGGCCTTTCCGGCTGCCGAGCAAGTCTCCGACGTCAGCCGGTTTCATCCGACGCGCAAAGGGGATGGCGTGACGCTCGAAGCGGTCCTCAACCGGGCCCGTCCCCGGACCACGGCGACGTACCTGACGTTGCACGCGACTGCCGACAACTTTCATGCCAGCATTCCACTGGCGGCCGTCCGTAGCGAGGGGATCGTGGTCTACCGCCTCGACGGAGCATCCCTCCCCGCGAAGAGCGGTGGGCCGATTCGCTTCCTCATCAAGGATCCGGCCGCCTGTCACACCGACGAGCTCGACGACTGCGCCAACGTCAAATTCGTCGACCGGATCGAACTGACCGCCGGGAAAGGGCTCGACACGCGCCCGGAAACCGACGACGAGCACGAGAAGCTGCATCAGCCGTGATCCGCCGGATCGGACTGGCGCCACCAGCACGCTCTATTTGTCGGCCAGCGACCAGTGCGATTGCCGCAGAACCGCGTGCGGGTTCTCTTTCAGCTCGTCGTAGGAGCCTCCTTCGTACCAGACCGACAACAACGATCCGTCCGAAAGTTGCACGGTGGACGGGTAACCCAGATCGATGCCGACTCCGTCACCGGAAATAGTCATCGCCTCCGACCAGGTGCGGCCATGATCGTCGCTCACTCGCGCCTGGTTGCCATAAGGCTTGCGGCGATAGCCGTAGGTCATCAGCAGACGGCCGTCCTTGAGTCGCAGCAGGTGCGAGGGGAGGCCCCAGACGCCGATGGAATGCGGCGATGTCCAGGTTTTTCCGTCGTCGGACGATTCAGTCTGCAGCGACTCGAAGAAATTGTTCGCGTTGTGGTTGCGAATCTGCGCCACCAGTCGGCCGTCGGCGGCTTCCACGGCGTGCAATTCGTGATAGTCCGTTCGGGCGTTGTCGCCCGGCCGCGGGGGAATCTCCGCCAACCAGCGCCACGTCTGGCCATCGTCGGTCGATTCGCAAACACCGACACGCTCGTCGCCGCCGATCGCCTTGCCGGCATAGAGCAGGCGCCCATCGGAAAGCTGGATCGGCCCATGAGGGCTGTCGACCCCGCAGGGGTAGGGGGGAGACCAGGTCAAGCCGCCGTCCGTGGACCGGGTCATCCACACGCCCAGGAGGGACTTGCGCTGCAGGTCGGTGAGGCGGTAGCGGGCGGCTTGCCAGCGTTTCAGGCGCTCTGGCGCCCAGGCGCCTGGCTTGCCGGCGGGAATCTGCTCGGCCTTCGTCAGGATGTCCAGGAAATCCAGCGACGTAAACGTAGTTGCCAGCAGCGTGCCTTTCGCGGTTTCCAGAACGCCGGCGTCGCGAATGTCGATCCCCGTGTCCAACACCACGCAGGGCCAGCTCCAGGTCTTTCCCTCGTCATGCGACCGCATCAACTCCAAGCGGCCGAAAGGGCAGACGTGTTCTTCGCGTCCCCCGGAATACATCAGCAACAACTCGCCGCTCTGACGCCGAGTCACCGTAGGCCAGCCGTGGTAATACTGCGGCTGCTGGCTGATGATTCTGGTTTCGT
>JAGVKR010000270.1 GCA_020050375.1 Planctomycetales bacterium | reverse complement strand
GAGCGCTATCGCGGTCGGCATCGCCGCCCCCGTGACGCCGCCCTGCAGAATAACCGCCGCGATTCGAACCTCGGCCGATAGCGGCAAGGCGAGCGTGAGCGCCACAATTCCCATTGCGACCGCGGTGGCGATGTAGCAGACGACGAGACAACGTTTGAGTAGCGCCACCCCGGGAAGCCACCACGCCAGCAGAACCGGGGTGACTGTCAGAAAGAAGAAGGCCGATTCTGGCAAATTGGCGACGGTCCGCGAGGCTCCCAGGCCGTCCAGGAGCGCGCCCTGTGTCGGGCCCACGTACAGGACCGGCGCCGCCAGGTATTGCAGTCCCGTGCACGCCGCAAAGACGAACACGTTGCGACGTTGATCGCGGACGCTCAGCGGATGGTCCGGCTCGATCGCCGTCGGCGTTTCATTCGTCGAGCCGCAATCAGGCGCGGGTTCCTGTTTCATCCAACGGACTCCATGGCAGGCCTCGGGGCGCAGGACCACTCGGTTGATCGGCTCGTCCCGATGCCTCGATTTCGCAGATATCGGCGGGGCGCCTGAAACAGACAGGAGACCCCATCGACACGCGACGCAGTGAGTGGGGAAGATACCGCGCCACCCGCGGGAATGCACTTCACTTCCTTTGCGAAACCTCAGGCAAACTGTTAGGCTTTTTTGGACCGTGCCCTCTGCGCGGCAATCCAAAATGATTCTGAGGTATACCGATGGAACCGGCGCGACGATTGCGTGAGCGGATTTACAAAGGTGAGCTCACGACAGGGCTGCTGGTCAGCGAGCGTCTCTGGCCCGATCTGGTCGAAATCTGCATTCGGGCGGGGATCGACTACATCATCGTCGACATGGAACACGGGTGTGCGAATCCGGAAACGATCACCGAAGTTTGCGCCACTGGTCGTCGAATGGGCTTTCCGGTCTTGATTCGTCCGCGGTCGAACGATTACGCGACAGTGCGTCTGGCGATCGACATGGGGCCGTGCGGCTTTCTGCTGGCATGCGTCGAGTCGGCCGCCGACCTCGACACGGTTCGCGATGCCATCTATCTCCCGCCGCGTGGTCGTCGGCGACCGGGTGGGCTGGGGAATCGCTGGGTTTCCGATTACCTGGGGCCCACCTGGCGTTCTGTGGTCGAAGACAACTTTATCGTTTTGCCGCAGGTCGAGACCAAGGTCGCGATGGGCAATCTCGCCGCAATCGCCGGTCACGAATTGACCACCGCTCTTGCAGTCGGTCCATACGACCTTTCGGCGGAGCTGGGTGTTGCCGGCCAGATGTCGGCCCCCCCGTTGAAAGAAGCGCTGGGCAAGATTCTCGCCGCGGCCAAAGCAGCAAAGAAGCCCGGCTGGATGATCGGCGGCAACGTCGAAGAACTCGTCCGCGACGGCTGGAAGTTCCTCTGCTTCGGCGAACCGATGTGGATCCTCGAAGCTGGCTTCCGCGACAGGATCGCCCGGGCGCGCGGTGCGATTTGACAGCGCAGGCAAACTACGCGACGATCGACGAAGCGGGCAGGCACTGTCTGGCCGACTTTTGATCGTCGGTCCTAGTTCTCCAGCGCTTTCAAAACCTCGTCAAATGTCGAGCGGCCCCCATGTGTCTTGCTGACCTTCGAGAACAGCACCTTTCGATCCTTACCGATCACGAAGGTTGACGGATAAGCGGTCTCGCCTGGCGCGTCCCAGCGTAAGTGGTATGCGTTCGTGAAGCTATAATTAGGGTCAATCAGCAGACGGAAGCTGTCCGGGAAGTTTTTTCCCGTCACGAACTGTTCCGCATGCCGCTTGAGTTGATCGGCCGGTCCCGGATAGACAAAGACCACCTTGGCTTTGGCGGCCTGAAATTTCTCGGTGCTGCCGACGAATTGCCCGACTTGTTTGGTGCAGAGGGGGCATTGGATTGATCCGAGGCCGGGTTCGGCATACTTCGATGCCTGCGCCAAGCGACAGGTTACACGAAAAACTCGAATTTGACATCGAGCGAACGGCTGGCTGTCGACTCAAAAAACAAACCGCCGGGGAATCGGACGATTCCACGGCGGTTGGAGCGGAGAGGGGGGGATTCGAACCCCCGAGAGGCTTGCACCCCTACTAGTTTTCGAGACTAGCACAATCGACCACTCTGTCACCTCTCCGGCGTCTATTCAAACAGACGCTGCCAATTCTGACAAGGCAGATTCGCCTGGAGTTGGCGACAGAAGTGGAACGGACCGTACAGCTTTCGGCTTGAGCGACCGGAGGAACTATGTCCACAAGGTTCACAAGCGTTGAAGAATAGCTTGCAGGCAAGACCACTCGAACCGGCGAATCAATTTCTGCCCGAGCCAGGCATTCGAGTCTTGAGAATATCGTCCAATTCACGAGCACTGTGGATACAGGCCACGATCAGGACGCGGCTTCCATTGAATTCGAAAATGATCCGATATCGACGGACAAAGATTTCCCGAACGCGCAGAGAATCCATCTCCGGGACGATCGCGGCCCCCTCCGGAAAAATGGACAATGTGTCGACTGCTTCAAGCACTTCGTCCACGAACGCAGTTGCGTAGCCGATCGAATCGCGCGCGATGTATTCGGACGCCAAGGCCACGTCATCCAACGCGGCGTTTGACCAGATTATTTTTGAAGCCATTTTTGAAGTCGCCGCTTGGCTTCTTCGTGCGAAACGGTGCGTCCCTCATCGGCGTCCCGAAGCCCACGCTCGATTTTTTGCCGAACGTAGATTCGATATTGGATGTCCTCAAGAGACGCATCATCCGGCAATTGATCCAGAATCGCTAAGACTTCGGTTTTTGCTGTGCCCATCGCGTTCAAGCTCCAGACTTCGGTTGGCGTCGCCGAGCAGCGGTTGACGTCCAAAATGTAACCGATACATTGAACTGATCCAACGGCGCACGGGGCGATTCCCCCGGCGCCAGTCTAACATCTCCCGGTCACGAACGACTACTCGGAATTCGCGACCGGGCTCTGGATTTGCCGCTTTGGCAGGACCGTGCCCGCCTGAACGGCTTCTTCGCCGGCACTTTGGTTTCTTTTTCACCCAACGAAAGTCTTTCGGATGACCGCTTCCACTGCAGAGCCTGTCCTCAACAAGTTCAGTTCCCGTGTCACACAGCCCCGATCGCAGGGTGCCTCGCAGGCCATGCTCTACGGGACGGGGCTGACCGAAGCCGACATGCACAAAGCACAGGTCGGCATTGCCAGCGTCTGGTGGGAGGGGAACACCTGCAACATGCACCTCAACGACCTGGCGGCCAAGGTCAAGGAGGGGGTCCAGGCGCAGGGAATGGTCGGGATGCGGTTCAACACGATCGGCGTCAGCGACGGGATCTCGATGGGAACCGAGGGGATGTCGTATTCGCTCCAGTCTCGCGACCTGATCGCCGACTCGATCGAGACTGTAACCTGTGGCCAGTGGTACGACGCCAACATCTCGATCCCCGGCTGCGACAAGAACATGCCGGGTTGCGTCATGGCGATGGCCCGCTTCAACCGACCGTCGATCATGATCTATGGCGGGACGATCCGCGCCGGTTGCCTGGGGGATCGCAAGCTCGATATCGTCTCGGCGTTTCAGGTCTACGGCGAGTACATCGCCGGCAAGATCAGCGACGAAGAGCGGCAGGCGGTCGTCCGTAAAAGCTGTCCCGGGCCGGGGGCGTGCGGTGGAATGTACACCGCCAACACGATGGCCTCGGCGATAGAAGCCATGGGGATGAGCCTTCCCTACAGCTCGTCGATTCCGGCAGAAGACCCGCTCAAGCTCGGAGAATGCGTCGCTTCGGGCAAGGCGATCCGCACGCTGCTCGAACGCGACATCAAGCCTCGCGACATCATGACTCGCAAGGCGTTCGAGAACGCGATGGTTACGGTGATGGCGCTCGGGGGCTCAACGAATGCCGTGCTGCACCTCCTCGCGATCGCTCGTGCCTGCGAAGTCCCTCTCACGATCGACGATTTCCAGAAAGTCAGCGATCGGATTCCTTACATTGCCGATCTGAAGCCCTCCGGGAAATACGTGATGGAGGACCTGCACTACGTCGGTGGAACACCGGCGGTGCTCAAGTATCTCTTGTCAAAGGGGCTGCTCGACGGAAGTTGCCTGACCGTGACCGGCAAGACTCTCGCCGAGAATCTGAAGGATCTGGAAGGCCTCAAGGAAGGGCAGAAGATCATTCACCCGGTCGAAACGCCGATCAAGAAATCGGGGCACATCCGCATCATGCGCGGAAACCTGTGTCCCGAAGGGGCCGTCGCGAAAATCACGGGGAAGGAGGGCTTGCAGTTCAGCGGTCCGGCGAAGTGTTACGACTCCGAGGAAGCCATGCTCGCGGCGCTCGAGCAGAAAAAGATCGTCAAGGGGGACGTCGTGATCATTCGTTACGAAGGCCCGAAGGGAGGGCCGGGGATGCCCGAGATGCTCACGCCGACTTCGGCTATCATGGGCGCCGGACTGGGGAACGACGTCGCGCTGATGACCGACGGCCGGTTCTCGGGGGGCTCGCACGGCTTCATCATCGGGCACGTCACTCCCGAAGCTCAGGGAGGAGGGCCGATCGCCCTGGTGAAGGATGGGGACAAAATCATCATCGATGCCGACACCAATCGAATCGACATGGTCGTCTCCGACGCCGAACTGGCGAAACGCCGCGCGGCATATCAAGACCCGCCCTACAAGGTCCGGCGGGGGACGTTGTACAAGTACATCAAGACCGTGAAGAGCGCGTCGGAAGGATGCGTGACGGACGAGTGAGCGAGCACGCCGCTCGCGGCGACTTTGTTGATTCGCGGTCATTGCGGCTCTTTTCCGTCGCGTTTCATGTCGATTCCCCACGGTTTACGAAAAAATGCCCTCGCTGCTGTCGTGCGGCGCGTATTGCTGCTTCCGGCACTATTAGCGACGTTGACGTTGGCCGGCACTTTGGGGCTTCGGCACTTCACCGGGGGATCGTGGCTCGACTGTCTGTACATGGCCGTGACGACATTGACGACGGTCGGCTACGGCGAAATCGTCCCGATGAACCCCGCAGCGCGCATCTTCGTGATCGGTTTTTTGTTTGTGGGCTTCGGCGTCGTTTCGTACAGTGCCTTTCAAATCGGGCAAACGATCTTCAGCGTGGGGATTTTGAAACTGTTGGAGTCGCGCCGCATGGAAAAAAAAATCTCTCAACTGCGTCATCATTACATCGTGTGCGGGATGGGGCGGATGGGGAGCACAATCTGCCGGCATCTGCACGAGCGCGGGAAGCCGTTCGTGGTGATCGACTCGAACGAGGAACAGCTTCGAAACCGCTGTACCGAAGGAGAGTGGCTGTATGTCGTCGGCGACGCCACGGACGATAAGGCCCTTCGCCAGGCGGGAATCGAGCGGGCCCGGGCACTGGCCACCGTGCTCCCCACCGACGCCGACAACGTTTACGTCGTGCTCTCGGCAAGGTTGCTGTCGAGCAAGCTCGAGATCATCGCCCGCGCCAGCGGCGACTCGGCAGCCGAGAAAATCAAACGGGCCGGGGCCAACCGGGTCGTCAGCCCCTACAGCACGGGGGCCGAGAAGATCGCCCGGTTCATGTTGAATCCCAGCGTCGAAGATTTCCTCGAAATCACTGACGGCCGGGGACAGAATCTCGAGCTGGCCGACGTGCAGATCGCCGGCGACAGTCCTTACGCGGGAAAGAGGCTCAACGAGACCGATCTGCGCGAGCAGGGAGTGATCGTCGTGGGCATTCGCCGACGGAACGGCGAGCGCTTAATGCCCCCGCCGGGAAATGCCGTGATCGAGCCGGGAGACAGCCTGTTCGCCTTCGGCAGCACGATCGCCGTCAATCGAATGATCGGCGAGTCGTCGCGCGATGAATGAGAAGAGGAGTCCCTTGCGCAATGCGTCTTATTTTGAGAAGGGATTCTCCACTCGTACCCCGCTATAGTCCTGTCCGTCGCAGAGATCTTCGGAATAGACGACGCTGCAACCTGCCAGACCGGCAGCCGCTAATATGAGCGCGTCAAAGTAGCTCACCCGGTATCTGTCGGTCAGTTCGAGCGCCAAATCGACGTGCGAAATGGTGATCGAACGGACGTCAAACCGTTTCCAGAGCTGGATCCAGGCGACAGTTTCCTCGTGGGACAAAGGCGTCTGCCGGCGCGGGCTCGTCACGGCGCGGTAGAACTCGCCGAGCACCTGCGTCGAGAGACAAATCTTGGAACGGTGGACGAGGTCCAGTGCAGCCGCCGATTTGACCGGTTCCGGGCCGCCGGTTTCGATCGCGTAGACCAGGACATTGGTGTCTAGGAACACGCTATCGTTCATTCATCTCGTCTCGCGTGGGCCGAGGGCCGACACGGAATCGCGCCGTCCGCCGTAGCAG
>JAGVKR010000188.1 GCA_020050375.1 Planctomycetales bacterium | reverse complement strand
GTTTCCAAGGCTTCGATCCGGCCGAACAGCAACTGCACAAACGCCCGGACCCCCGGCGTCATCTCGGCGTCGAGCTCCGGCGGAATCGTCAATGGCACACGGTCCCCGTTCATGGCGGGAACCTTCGCTTATTTTCAATTTCTCGAAAAGACCATTTTCAACCCACCGGGGTGTGAACGGTTACTGGCCCGTCACCTACGACGCAGCTCCAGCTTGGGCCGCGTGCGCCTTTGCTTTCGCCGTTTCCGGTCCTGGCCCCGTGATCGTAAAGCCCATGTCAGCGATCATCCGGTAGTCGTCCTCGGGCGTTTGGCCTTTGGTTGTCAGGTAATCGCTGACGAACAGCGAGTTGGCGGCATACAGCCCCTGTGGCTGGAGCCAGCGGAGCTGCAGCTCGCGTCCGCCGGCAATGCGGATCTCGCTGTTTGGATTCGTCAGGCGGAACAGGCAAAGCACCTTGAGGCAATATCGCGGGTCGAGGTCGTCGCGCTTCTCGAGGGGCGTGCCGTCGATCGGATGCAGAAAGTTGACGGGGATCGACTCGACCGCAAGCTCGCGCAACGACAGCGCCAGGTCGACGATGTCGCTCTGTCGCTCCCCCATGCCGACGATGCCGCCGGAACAAAGCTCCATCCCCGCCTCGCGGACGACGCGGAGCGTTTCCATCCGGTCGGCATACGTGTGGGTCGAGCAGATCTCAGGGTAGTAGCGCTCGCTCGTATTGAGATTGTGATTGATCCGATCGACCCCGGCATCGGCCAGTCTTTGCGCCTGCTCGGGAGTGAGCAGCCCGAGGCAACAGCAGATGTTGAGCGGATAGTTTTCTTTGATCTTTCGCACGACGCCGGCGACGTGCTCAACCTCGCGATCGGTCGGCCCGCGGCCGGAAGCGACAATGCAATACGTCCGCGACTTGTTCTCGGCGGCGATCCGGGCGTTTTCGAGCAGCGTCGCTTCGTCGTTCCAGCGGTATTTGGGAATCTCGGCTTCGCTGACTTTCGACTGCGAGCAATAGCCGCAGTCTTCCGGGCAAAGACCGCTCTTGGCGTTCCGCAGCGAATAAAGCTGGACTTCATTCCCCCAGTAGCGATGGCGGACGCGATACGTCGCAGCCAGCAGCGCCGGCAACTCGACATCGGGGCATTCAAGAATCGAACCCGCCTCGGCGGCGGTCAGCGCGTGGCCGTCAAGCACGCGCGTGGCGAGGGTGTCCCAGCGGAGGTGGGATGGCAGGGTGTCACCGTTAAGCATCAAATCCTTTCCCGAATTTATGTATCGCCGAATCTAACCGTTCGGTGTGTCGATCAAATGCTGCAGACGGGGCGACAGATCAGCGGGGACTCGAGTCAACCACGAATGATCGATCAAGCCGACACCCAGAAGATCACGTAAGTGTGTGCGGTCCTTGTCTCTAAATGAAGTGAGCTTCATTCGCACCAATGCGTCCAGTGATATGACTCGATAATTCGGCGCCTGTTCGAATTCGCTGACGTCGGCCGCAGGGTAAAGATACTCCTGACGGACCTTCTCACCGGCGAACAGAATATGCACTGCATCTCGCGCTTTAGCATTGGGCCCGTCCAGAAACATTTCAATACCTGCCGTATGCCGGCGCACGAATCCTGCCGACGACAGCGCGGTCGTCGCTGCTTCGAGATCGCCGCGTCGGAGCAATATGTCGACATCGTCCGTATTGCGAACAGCAGCCTCATCGGCCCTGGAAACCCATGCTGCGACGGCATTGCCGCCGACTACTGCGTACGGGACGCCGGCTTGGTCCAAGGCTGTCGCAGCGCGCGACAATCGTTCGCGGACTTTCTCCACCGCGCGAATCATCTTTTCCCATGAGAACTCTTGTAGTTTTACGCTCGACATGGCGCGATTATAGCTGAGCCTTCGCCAACAGGCCAGAAATCTCAATCGAATCACCGTGAACGCACTGGTTTGCAGCAATTGCATCCACAAATGTCTTCACGACGCTCGATTAAGATTGTCGATCATCGCGATGTGCTGCTACAAATCCAGCCCCAACTCCTCAATCTTCCTGTATAAACTCGACAACCCCAGTCGCAGCCGCTTCGACGCCTCGCGCTTGTCCGGCCATTGGCGCAACACGCGACTGATGTGCAGCCGTTCGTAGTGCCTCAGCGCCGAACGGAGATCGTCGGTGTCGGGGAGAATCTGCCCGACTCCGAGCAGGTCGGGAGGCAGGTCTTTGGGCTCGATCTGCGTTCCTTCGCACATGATGACGGCCCGCTCGATGGCGTTGTCGAGCTGGCGGACGTTCCCCTTCCAGCGGGCCGACATCAAAAGGCGCATCGTTTCGCTCGTCACGCCGGCCACGCGCTTGCCGAGCGCCGCCGTATGCCGCCCGATGAAGAATTCGACCAGCTCGGGAATGTCGTCGAGCCGTTCGCGGAGCGGGGGAATCCGAATCTTGACGCCATTCAGCCGGTAGAACAGGTCTTCCTGAAACCGGCCTTCGGCCACCTCGCGCATCAGGTCGCGCGTCGTCGAAGCGAGAATCCGCGCCGCCACCCGGACCGGCTCGGTCCCTCCCAAGGGCATGATCTCCTGGAACTCCATCGCGCGGAGCAGCTTCGACTGCGTCGCCAGCGGAAGCTGGCCCACCTCGTCGAGAAACACCGTTCCCTCGCCCGCGTGGAGCAGAATTCCAGGCTGGTCGTTCTGAGCTCCCGAAAAGGCCCCTTTCCGCTGGCCGAAGAGCTGCGCTTCGAGCAGCTCCACCGGCTGCGTCGAGCAGTGAACGGCAAGAAATTTTTCCTGGTTCCGGGGACCGGCGCGATGAATGACGCGGGCGAACAGCTCTTTCCCGGTGCCGCTTTCCCCTTCGAGCAGAACGTTGCTGTTGGTGGCGGCGATCTTGCGAATCGCGGCCTGCACCTCCTCGAGCGCTTTGCTCGAGCCGACCAGCTCGTCGAAGCGGTCCTGCCGCGATAGTTCCCGCCGCAGCGTCTGGTTCTCGACGAACAGCTCGCGATAACGAAAGAGCCGCTCCAGCTTGTGGTGCAGATCGTCGAACAACACCGGCTTGACGAGATAGTCGTAGGCCCCGGCCTTGAAGGCTTCGACCGCGCTTTCGACCGTGGCGTAGGCGGTGATGATCAGCACGAACAGATCGGGGTTCAACTGCTGCATCCGCTTCAGCAGGTGGATGCCGTCGCCGTCAGGAAGCCGCACGTCGCAGATCGCGACCACGAAATCGCGTTGCCGCATCTGCGCGAGCGCGTCGGCGACGGTTCCCGCCTCGCTCACCAGAAACCCCTCGCTGGTGAGGAATTCGCGGAGCGTATTGCGGATGATCGGCTCATCCTCGACGATCAACACCTGGCGGGACGATTTCACGATCAACTGACCTCGCTCGAGACATATTGGGGTTGGGCGACGTCGGGATACTGCCGCACGTTGTCGCACGTCAGCGACACCGTAAACGTCGTTCCGGCGGAAGAGGTTTCGGTGAGTTCGATTCGGCCGTCGATCGTCTGCTGCATGAGGTGCATGCAGACAAACAGCCCCAGCCCGGTCCCGGTGTCTTTGGTGGTGAAATACGGCTGGAAGACGCGGGCCTGATTCTCGGGCGAGATGCCGTGCCCGTCGTCGCGAACGGTGACTTCAATCCACCCGTTCCTGAGACAGGTGGTGATTTCAATGCAGCCCCCTTCGTCGGTGGCATCCATCGCATTCAGGATCAGATTGAGAAAGACCTGCACGAGCTGATCGCGGACCACGCGCAAGGCGGGCAGATCTTCGGCATAGCGCGTCATGATCCGCTTGCCTTTGGTGCGTTTGTAGTATTTGGCGATGTTGAGCGCGGCGTCGATCACTTCGTGCACGTCGCACATCGTTTTCTGCGTCGTGGCCGGCCGGCTGAAATCGACCAGTTCCCGCAGCGTCCCCTGGATGCGTCGCAACTGGTCGTCGACCATCTGCAAACGCTCGCGGGTGTAATCGTCGTTGGGACGGCGATTGAGCATCTGCACCAGCGAGCTGATCGCCGCCAGCGGATTGCCGACTTCGTGAGCGATTCCGGCGGCAAGCAAGCCAAACGCCGCCTGCTT
>JAGVKR010000814.1 GCA_020050375.1 Planctomycetales bacterium | reverse complement strand
TCGGGCTGATGGGGCTGGTCGAGAATATGACCGGCGGATCGGCGATGAAGCTGGGGGACGTTTTGACCGCGCGTAATGGCGTCACCATCGAAGTCCAGAACACCGACGCCGAAGGCCGCCTCGTGCTGGCCGACGTCCTCGATTATGCCGTCACGCGCAGCGCTGACCGGCTAGTCGATCTGGCGACACTGACCGGCGCCTGCGTCGTGGCGCTGGGTGAAGATGTCGTAGGCGCGATGAGCAACAATCAGCCGTGGTGCGATAACGTGCTGGCGGCCGCGAAAGAAGCGGGGGAAGAGATCTGGCAGCTTCCGATGTTCGGCCTCTACGAAGAACTGATCAAAAGCGACGTGGCCGACATTCGCAACGTCGGCGGTCGCTGGGGCGGGGCCATCACCGCGGCCAAGTTCCTCGAGAGATTCGTCAAGGAAAAACCCTGGGTGCATCTCGACATTGCCGGACCGGCCTTCGCGTCGAGCGATAAACCCCATCGGGAAGGGGGCGCGACTGGCTGCATGGTCCGAACGCTGATCGATCTGGCCCGCGGCTTCGGAGCGGATACTCCGACGAATTGATCCGAACCGTCCAGCAAAGGATTTTCGCGGGCCTCTATTCTCCGAATCTCGACATTTCAGAACCGCCGATTGGGGGTGTCGATAGACGTTCGTCCCCCCATCCCCAACCCTTCCCCCGCAAGGGGGGGGGAGGGAGTGAAGAAATTCGATTGCCACGACTCCTATGCTCCGCACGTTCATTGCCGTCCGGATCGCCGAGAGCCCGGCGCTGGTCGACTTGCATCGCCGGCTGTCGCGGCTCGACGAATCGCTCCGTCCGGTTCCTGTCGACAATCTGCACGTCACGTTGAAGTTTCTCGGGCCGACCGAACGGAAAAAACTCGACGGGATCGCCGCCGTCATGCGCGATGTTGCCGCGCGACATTCCGCGCATGAGATTGAGCTCTGCGGATTGGGAGCCTTTCCGAACGCTCGAAGGCCGAGTGTGATCTGGGTCGGGATTCACAATGGGGACGCGCTCGGCTCGATTGCAGCGGCGCTTGAATCCGAATTGTCGCCGCTTGGCTTCACTCCGGAGCAGCGTCCCTTCCGGCCGCATCTCACAGTGCTTCGCATCAAATCGCGGCCGCCAGAAGGGCTGTTTTCGCTGCTTGAGGAATGGCACGGCAAGGACTTCGGCACGGCCCGCATCGAGTTGATCGAGTTCTATCAATCGGAATTGCTGCGCGGGGGATCACGATACAAGGTGCTGGCCGAAGCGCCGCTGGCCGCGGGATAGACTTGGGCCGGGGCGAGAGATCGCCGATCGCACGAATCTCTTCAACTCTTCATCTCAGCAACTCTTCAATTTCTTCCTACCGCTGCTGCGAGCGATAAATCTCTTCCAGCAGGTCTTCGACCGATTTGAATTTCTTTCCTTCGGCGGTGACGTGCTCGATCTTTTGCCGTGCGTCGGGGGCCGAATGCCCCAGGCTGAGGAGGGCTTCGTAGGCATCGTTGATCACGCCGCGCTCCCCTTCCCGATCGGGGGGCAGCTCGTGCTGAATCATCAGGGCGAACTTGGCCATCTTGCGGCGGAGCTTGGCGATGATCCGCTCGGCGAGCCCCGCGCCGATTCCTGGCAGCGTGCTCAACTGCTTGACGTCCTGCTCTTCGATGGCGACGGCGACTTCCCGTACGGGACGAACCATTGCCCGCAGCGCCTTCTTCACTCCCACGCCGTCGACCGAGCAGATGGCGTCGAAAAACTCCCGCTCGGCGTCACTGGTGAAGCCGATCATGCGGGGGGTCAGATTGCCGCGACCGGGAGTCCCTTCCAGGTATTCGATCGTTCGCAGGCTGACTTCATCGCCGATTTTTCCCTGCAACTGGCGGCGGACAAACTCGGGAATGTACACCTCGTACTCGAACGCTCCGGCGGCAATGACCGCGGCGTCGTTGAGCAATGTGACGAGGCGACCGGTGATGCGGGTGATCATGGGGGGAAGGATTCGGGATTCAGCATTCAGGATTCAGGGAGACAGGCGACGCCCTCCCGCCAGATTGGATCTTCCACTCCAAGCCGATCGCGGTGCGATCGAATCACTCCCTACATCACCACCACGCGGACACTGTAGTAGTGACAGAGCGCCACTGCGGCGGCGTCGGAGACGTCGTGCGGTTCGAGCACTCGATCGAGGTGCAGCTCGTTGGCGATGGCCCGCTGGACCTGACTCTTGTCGGCTTTGCCGCTGCCGGTCAGGAGCTTCTTGATTTGCCGGGGTGTGTAATGGACGACGCGGACGTTGCAATCGGCGGCGGAATAAAGGATGGCCCCGCGGGCATGAGCCATGAGCAGCGCCGACTTGGGAAATTCTCCCGTCGAAAAAACCTGCTCGATCGCCATCACCTCTGGCTGGTACTGCGCGCAGACTTCCCGCAACCCCTGGCCGATTTCGAGGACCCGTTCGGCCAGCGACATCTTAGGGGTCGAGCGAATGACACCTGCTTCGCGCAGGACCGGTCCCTTAGCACCACGTGCGAGGATGGCATATCCCGTGCGATTGAGGCCGGGGTCGATGCCGAGGCAGACGATGGAGGGGGAAATGCGGAGTGTGGAATGCGGAGTGCGGAGTTTGCTGGAATCATGAGATTTCGGGCGAAGCAGTTTCTTGCCTGCAACCGCATCCGATCGTTCATCGACTTCAAGCTCAGACATCCATGTTCTCCGCGTATGAGCGCCTATCCCATTCGCGACGGGGTGGCACGCCCTGACCAACGGGAAGGGCGTGCCACCTGACTTAATATTCGACTGGAGAATAATTGATAGACGGTATTTAACCCCGCGGTTGCTCGCCGGCAGCGCTTCAGGGGGCTGACGCCCCCCGCTCGCCATCGACCATTCATCACTCACTCTTTCCTGCTCAGGGCGTGCCACC